>JBAPYC010000365.1:0-4947 GCA_049284535.1 Streptosporangiaceae bacterium | reverse complement strand
GCGGGCGCTCGCGTACGCGGCGCCGTGCCGCAGCGCGGCGTTCAGGCCCTCGCGCGGCCCGTCCGGCACCACCAGCGCGCCCAGTCCGGCCAGCGCATCGCGTGCGACCTGGTCATCTGTGATGACGATCACACGGGCGGCGGCCTGGCTGGCCAGCACGGCCGTGACCGTATCGGCCGCGACCGCCAGCGCGAACTCACCCCGCCGCGCCCCCGTCAGCTCGGCCAGCCTCGACTTGGCCTGGGCAAGTACCTTGACGGGCATCAGCACTGACCAGCCGGTCAGGGCATTATCGGACATGTCGTCGATCCATGTAGTTGATCCTGCCTCGACACCGCACTACCGGAACCAGGAGACTAACCCCATGAGCAGCGCCGGCCGTGCTAACCCCGAGGGACGACCCCCCAAGACCCCCCCGGAAGGGCAATCCAAGACTACGGCCCTGCGGCCGTATGGTTACTCCCGAGGCTGGCGGCAGTTCTCGCGGGCCATCCTGCATCCCGGGCTGCGGCTGCTTATCCGGAACCGCTGGCAGGGCAAGGAGAACATCCCGAAGACCGGCGGCATCATCCTGGCCCCGAACCACCTGTCCTATGCCGACTGGTGCACGATCGCGATCTTCAGCGACGGATACGCGCACCGGTACCCGGTGTTCATGATCAAGTCGGGAATTTTCAGCGTGCCGGTGGTCGGGTCGCTGCTGTACAAGTTCGGCCAGCTGCCAGTGTTCCGCGGCCGCGGCGACGCCGGGGTGGTGCTCAAGCAGGCCGAGAAGGCGCTCAGCGAGGGTGCATCCGTGATCGTGTACCCCGAGGGCACCGCCAGCCGGGACCCGGAGCTGTGGCCGATGGTGGGCAAGACCGGCGCCGCGCGGCTGGCCCTGACCACCGGGGCGCCGGTGATCCCGGTGGCGCACTGGGGCGCGCAGGACATCCTGCCGTACGGCTCCAAGAAGCCGCACCTGTTCCCGCGCAAGACCGTCAAGATGGTGGCCGGGCCGCCGGTCGACCTGTCCGCCTACGCCGGCCAGCGGCTCGGCGCGAGCACGCTGCGCGCGGCCACCGCGGACATCATGGCCGACATCACGGCGCTGCTGGCCACGATCAGGGACGAGACACCACCAGACGCGGTCTGGGATCCCGCCGTCGGTGCGCGCGTCCCGCTGACCCGAACGGATGGCGATGCCGCTCTCCCGGCTCCTGGGAGCGACAGCGGGGAGACACCGGCGGGCGAGACTGCTACCGGGAGCGGGGAGGCGCCGGCGGGTGAGCCTGCCTCCGGGCCGGCATGAAAGCCGCGGTGATGGGGGCCGGCTCCTGGGGCACTACGTTCGCTCAGGTGCTCTGCGACGCCGGGACCCGGACCGTGCTCTACGCGCGCAGCCCGCAGCTGGCCAAGACGCTGGCGGGTCTGCACGAGAACCCGGACTACCTGCCCGGGATCCCGCTGACCTCGGCGCTGGACGCCACCTCCGAGGCGGCCGAGGCGCTGGACGGGGCCGACCTGGTGGCCTTCGCCGTGCCGGCCCAGACACTGCGGGCCAACCTGGAGGTCTGGGCGCCACACATCCCGCCCGGCGCGCTGCTGGTCAGCCTGATCAAGGGCATCGAGCTGGGCACCAGCTCGCGGATGAGCCAGGTCATCACCGAGGTGCTGGGCACCGGCCCCGCGCAGGTCGGCGTGGTGGCCGGGCCGAACCTGGCCGGTGAGCTGGCCCGGCGGCAGTTCACCGCGGCCGTCGTGGCGTGCGCCTCGGCCGACGGGGCGCTGGCGATGCAGGGCGCGTGCCACACCGCGTACTTCCGGCCCTACACCAACACCGACGTGATCGGCTGCGAGCTCGGCGGCACGCTGAAGAACGTCATCGCGATCGCGGTGGGCATCGCGGTGGCCATGGGGCTGGGCGACAACACCAAGGCCACGCTGATCACCCGGGGGCTGGCCGAGATCGCCCGGCTCGGTTCGGCGCTGGGGGCGCAGCCGCAGACCTTCGCCGGGCTGGCAGGCATGGGCGACCTGGTGGCCACGTGCGGCTCGCCGCTGTCCCGTAACCGGACCTTCGGGGAGAACCTGGGCCGCGGCATGTCGATGGCCCAGGCCAGCGCGGCCATGAGCCAGACCGCGGAGGGCGTGGCCTCATGCGGGCCGGTGCTTGACCTGGCCCGGGCGCACGGGGTGGAAATGCCGATCATTGAGGTGGTGGAGGCGGTCATGCGGGACGGGCTGCCCGTCACGCAGGCCGCCGCGATGCTAGCGTCGCGTTCAGCCAAGCCCGAGTGGTACGGTCCCTGACTCTGATGGCGTTCGTCCTGGTGCTCCCTTCATTCCTTTTCACTCCTTTGGCTCCGACCGGCGGGACTGATTCGTGGAAATAATGCGCAAGCAAACCGGCGAGAACACCCGGTCCGTGCATCTCCCGGCCCCGCCGACGCCCGCCCAGCAGCCGCTCGGCACGCCGGTGTACCGGACGGCGTCGTTCGCGTTCAGCTCGGCCGAGGAGTACCGCGCCGTGCTGAACGACGAGATGCCTGGCTACACCTACAGCCGGATCGACAACCCGACGGTGGACGCGTTCGCCCGCGCGGTCGCGGCGCTGGAGGGCGTGAACCTGCCGCGCTGGCCGGCCGCCCAGGCCTTCGCCTCGGGGATGGCCGCGATCAGCGGCGTGTTCTGGACCTTCGCCCGGACCGGGGCACACGTGGTGGCGTCGTCCGCGGTCTACGGCGGGACCTACTCGTTCCTGCGCAACGTGGCCTCCCGGTTCGGCGTGGAGACCGACTTCGTCGATATCACCGACCTGGACCAGGTGCGGGCGGCGGTGCGCCCCGCCACCCGGATCATCTACGCCGAGACCATCGCCAACCCGACTACGGCCGTGGCCGACCTGCGCAAGCTGGCCGAGATCGCGCACGAGGCCGGGGCGCTGCTCGTGGTCGACTCCACGCTGGCCCCGCCGGTCATCTGCCGCCCGCTGGAACACGGCGCCGACCTCGTCGTGCATTCGGCGACCAAGTACATCGGCGGTCATTCCGACGTCACCGGCGGCGTGGTCACCGGGCGCATCGAGCTGATCAGCAACATCCGCACCGTCCGGGTGGACACCGGCGGGTCGATGGCCCCGGACGAGGCATTCCTGCTCCGGCGCGGGCTCGAGACGCTGCCGCTGCGGGTCCGCCGCGCCTGCTCGACCGCCTCGGTGTTCGCGGCCGCGCTGTCGCGGCACCCGGCCGTGCTGCGCATCGATTACCCGGGGCTGCCCGAGCACCCCGGCCACCAGGTGGCCCGCCGGCTGTTCGACGCCGGGCCTGAGGGCGTGCGGTTCGGCGCGATCGTGACGGTGACGCCGCACGGCGGGCGGGACGCGGGCATGGCGTTCGTGGACAAGCTGCGGCTGTCCCAGGTGGCGACGTCCCTGGGCGGCACGCACACGGTGGTCAGCCACGTGGCCTCCACCACTCACCGCCAGCTCGACGACCGGGCGCTGGCGGCCGGCGGCATCGATCCTGGGGCCGTACGCTTCTCCATCGGCCTGGAGGACCCCGAGGACCTTATTTCTGATGCGTATGTCGCCCTCGAGGCCCTCAGCAGGCCGTAGCCTGAGTGGTCAACCGGCGTCGCCTTCCGGCTCGCTGGCCGGACCCGGGACGGGAGGACGCGTGGGGCAGCGGAAGATCCGGGTCGCCGTGGTGTTCGGCGGCCGCAGCACTGAGCACGCCGTGTCCTGCGCCAGCGCGGGCCTGATCCTGTCGGCCATCGACCCTGAACGTTACGAGGTGCTGCCGATCGGCATCACCACCGACGGACGCTGGGTGCTCACCTCGGGCGATCCGGCCCGGCTGGCCCTGTCGGCCGGGACACTGCCCTCGGTGGAGGCGGTGCGCGAAGGGGAGGCCGAGATCGTGCCGCGGACCGGTCCGGGCGGCCTGGTCGAGGTTCAGGTGAACGAGCCTGGTTCGGTGCCCCGAGATCTCGGCTCGGTGGATGTGGTGCTGCCATTGCTGCACGGCGCCTACGGCGAGGACGGCACCCTGCAGGGCCTGCTTGAGATGACCGGCACCCGGTACGCGGGCGCGGGCGTCTTCGCCAGCGCGGCCGGCATGGACAAGGAGTACATGAAGCTGATCCTGGCCGCCCGCGGGCTGCCGGTCGGCCCGTACATGGTGGTGCACGACCGGGACTGGCGGGGCGCCGGCGCTTCGGCTGCTGCCTCGGCCGGAGTCGCGGCTGGGGCCGGAGTCGCGGCTTCGGCCGGTGTCCCGGCCGGGGCGGAGCAGAGCGAGCGCAAGCGGGTGCTGGACGAGATCGCCGAACTGGGCTGGCCGGTGTTCGTCAAGCCCGCCCGGGGTGGATCCAGCATCGGGATCACCCGGGTATCGGCGGCCGAGGACCTCGAGAAGGCCATCGAGGCGGCTCGTGAGCACGACCCCAAGGTGCTGGTCGAGGCGGCGATCGACGGGATCGAGGTCGAGTGCGCGGTGCTCGAGGGCATCGACGGCGGCCCGCCCGAGGCCAGCGTGCCCGGCCAGGTGCTGGTGGACGCGGGCTCGTCGTTCTACGACTTCGAGGCCAAGTACATGGCTTCCGCGGAGACGATGCGGATCCCGGCGCCGGTGCCGCCCGAGGCGGCCGCCGAGATCAGGCGGCTGGCCTGTGCGGCCTTTGACGCGATCTCCTGCGAGGGCCTGGCCCGGGTGGACTTCTTCTACACCCCGGCCGGGAAGATAGTGATCAACGAGATCAACACCATGCCGGGAATGACGCCGGCCTCCGGTTTCCCGATGATGTGGGCCGCATCCGGCCTGCCGCTTCCTGAGCTGGTCGACCGGATCATCTCCACGGCGCTGCGCAAGCGTTCCGGCCTGCGGTAACCCGTTTCCTGGTGGCTGGCAGGCTCGTTAGTTGACACGCTCGTTAGCTGACACGGCCGCGGGCGGCGTCCTGGGAGTG
>JBAPYC010000364.1:0-2100 GCA_049284535.1 Streptosporangiaceae bacterium | reverse complement strand
GGCCGGGACCGTGGCCAGCAGGCAGCAGGCAGCAGGCGCACATCAGCAGGGCAGCCGACCAGCTCACCCCGGCGTGGTTCACCGGCGCGGCAGCCATCCCGGCCCGCACGGTCGACCTCGCGGGGATCCGGCCGGCCAGCTCGGCCACGGCGAGCAGCCCGAGGAGCACCCCCAGCGCCAGCCGGGCGCGGCGGTGCGCGACGGAGTCCATGCCCTTATTGTCGCCGCTGGTCAGTCTGGCCGCGTCCCCCGTGCGAGTGACACCGGGGCCTGGCCGTCCCACCTGCCAGCGACGACCAAGACGGCTCTGTCTGGTGACGACCGCCGGGGCCGGGTTTGCCTAGCCTGCTGGCATGGACGCAAGCATCGAAGTTGCCGGGCTGCGCAAGCGGTTCGGGACGGCTCAGGCCCTTGACGGCATGACGTTCACCGTCTCGCCCGGCCAGGTCACCGGGTTCGTCGGCCCGAACGGCGCCGGCAAATCCACCACCATGCGGGTCATCCTGGGCCTGGACGCCGCCGACGCCGGTACCGCGCTGGTCGGCGGGCGGCCCTACGCCAGCCTGCGTCACCCGCTCAGCCTGGTCGGCTCGCTGCTGGACGCGGGCGCGCTGCAGCCGAGCCGTTCGGCCCGCAACCACCTGCTGTGGCTGGCTCACTCCCAGGGCCTGAAGGCCCGGCGGGTCGACGAGGTGATCTCCCAGGCCGGGCTGACCGGGGTCGCGCGGCGCAAGGCCGGTGGGTACTCCCTGGGCATGCGGCAGCGGCTGGGGATCGCCGCCGCGCTGCTCGGCGACCCGCCCGTGCTGATGCTCGACGAGCCGTTCAATGGCATGGACCCCGAGGGCATCGTGTGGATGCGCGGGTTCCTGCGCGCGCTGGCCGGGCAGGGACGCACGGTGCTGGTCTCCAGCCACCTGATGAGCGAGCTGCAGGACAGCGCGGACCACCTGGTCGTGGTGGGCCGGGGCCGGGTGATCGCCGACGCCAGCGTGGCCGAGCTCATCGCCGCCGCCTCAGCCGACCGGGTGACCGTGCGCACGTCCGTCCCGGCCGAGGCCATGACCGTGCTGGCCCGGGCCGGAGCCGAGGTGGCCGCGACCGGCCCCGGCGTGATCACCGTGAGCGGGCTGCCGGCCGAGCGGGTCGTTGAGCTGCTGACCGGCAGCTCGATCCCGTTCGCCGAGCTGTCCGCCCACCGGGCCACCCTGGAAGCGGCCTACATGGAGCTGACCAGGGACGCGGTGGAGTTCAGCGCCGAGGCGGCGTCATGACCGCGATGACGTCGCCGCCGCGGGACCTGGGTCCGGCGGTCCCGGGGGCGCCGGCCGGGCGGGACGGGTTCGGCCAGCTGGTGCGAGCCGAATGGACCAAGTTCCGGACCGTGCGCGGCTGGGTCATCGGAACCGTCGTAGGCATGCTGCTCATCGTGGGACTCGGCGTGCTCACCGGGTCGAACAGCGTGTGCAGCTTCCAGCAGTCGGCCACCGGCCCGAGCCAGGCCTGCCCGGCCCCGCCCACGGGTCCCGGCGGGGAATGGGTAAATGACGAGTTCTACCTCGTCCACCAGCCGCTCGGAGCGACGGGCAGCATCACCGTCCGGGTCACGTCACTGACCGGCCTTTACTCCGCGCGCGGCGGCCTGGCCTCCGGCGCCGCCGGCGCCTCGCCGGTGGCGGGCATGAGCCCGGGGGTCCAGCCGTGGTCCAAGGCCGGGATCATCATCAAGGCCAGCACCCGGTCGGGTTCGGCGTACGCGGCCATGGTGATCACCGGGAGTCATGGCGTGCGGATGCAGTGGGACTTCACCCACGACGTGGCCGGCCTGGCTGGGAAGGTGTCCGCGGCGGCGCCCCGCTGGCTGCGGCTGACCCGGGCCGGGGACGTGATCTCCGGATACGACTCCGCCGACGGCACACGCTGGTCGCTGGTCGGCACGGCCACGCTGGCCGGGCTGCCCACGGTCTCCGCGGCGGGACCGTTCGCCGCCTCGCCCGGGTACACGGTGACGTCGAGCTCGCTCGGCGGCTCGTCGTCGACGGGCGCCCCCACCCTGGCCACCGCGGCCTTCGACCACGTGCGCCGGCAGGGGGCCTGGCC
>JBAPYC010000363.1:0-6106 GCA_049284535.1 Streptosporangiaceae bacterium | reverse complement strand
CCAATGTCGTGCGGAGAATCGAGTTCCACCTGCTCTACCCATGGCATATCACCTAAAAGCAAGGACATTGCCATCGTGGCCCGGGTGGACCAGGTGCAGCGGGGCGCGCACCCGGAGGGTTGCGCTGGCGCTAGGCCGTCACTGATCTCGGTTATCCTATGCAATTCTTAACCAGCTCGGCGTATTAAGTCACCGGCAATTAAATGGGGATAGGTGGATACCTTGTTTATTCCCAGCATCATGGATATAGACTGCGATGCGGCATTCAGCCGCCGGCGCGCCCATATTGGCATGAGATTTTCGGCTTCGCCAATCGGCTCTGGGGGCGCGATAGTCCGCGAATCGCCAGCGGCTAGCGCCTCGGCGGGGAGCCGATAATGTCGCGGCGCCGGTTCATGGCGCGGACAAGCGCGGCGATCGGCGGGCTCGTTACCCAGCTTGCTCTTGAGCCTGCCGAACGAGCTGATGTACAAACGCGGATGGCCCGCTACAACCGGGACTGCGGCTGCGCCATGGGCGGCGCATTCATGGTCGCCGCGCTGCTGACGTCAGCCATCTACATTGTAGTGACGGCCCGTTTTGCCATCGGTGTAATCGGTGCGGGTATCGGGTTCGTCGTTGTCTGCTCAATGCTGGGCAAAGCCCTCGGGCTTGTGGTGGCCTCGGTCAGACTAGGGCTGCTCCGGCGTTCGCTCGCCAGACGCGCCCGTCGCACGCGGGAGGAGAGCCATGTCTACGTGCACTAAGTGGGTCAGCCGGGGTGTTATCACCTGCAAGAACTGGGCCTCTCAGGCTAAGCAGACCTGCTCACAGTGGGCTGACGAGGGCTCCAACCAGTGTTCGCAGTGGGCTGACGAGGGCTCCAACCAGTGCACCAGTTGGTCCGAATGCCACTGGTATACGCCTTGGAATTGCATTGCCGGCTTCTTCTGCCGGGCGTGGTACTGGGTCGCCAACGTGGTCTGCCAGGCCTGGTACTGGGTCGCCAACGTGGTCTGCCAGGCCTGGTACTGGCTGGCCAAGTGGGTATGTATAGCCTTCACCTGGATCCTCGTCGCGGTATGCGTCGTGTTCTCCTGGGTATTCTTGCTTGTCTGCGTAGCCTGGGACGCTCTCCGATGCATGGTCATGGACTTCGAGCGGCTATTTGACCGGCTCTTCGCCGACCGCGCTCCGACGCCGAGAATTGACCACGTTTTCGTTCTGATGCTCGAAAACCGCGCCTTCGACCACATGTTCGGCTTCAGTGGACTGGAAGGCATCGACCGTGACGGCAACCCGACGACGATCATCGGCGCCGCCCCAGCTCAGGACTCCAACATCGACTCGAGCACGCATCAGCCAGTGCCCGTAACGGCCGATCCGCCGGCCGACTTCACGCTCAAAGGGGTCGACCAGGACCCCGGGCACGAGTTCGAGGACACGCTCATGGCGCTGTGCGCGCAGTTCGACGAGGCCGGCAACCTCGTCCAGCCCGCGCCGCAATACCAACCGTTTCTTGGCGGCTATCCAACAATCACCAACGGCGGCTTCGTCGAGAACTACATGCATCCTTCCAACTCCGACGACAAGGCATCATCCTCCCCCGACCGGATTATGCGCTGCTTCGACACGCCAAAACAGCTTCCGGTGCTGTACCAGCTGGCGCAGGAATTCGCGATCTGCGACCAATGGTTCTCCTCGATGCCGGGGCCGACATGGCCGAACCGGTTCTTCCTGCTCGCCGCCTCCACCGGCGGCCTGGACCACAGTCCCAGCACGGCCGACATCATCACCGCGACAACGGTGGAGGGCTACCGGTTCGAAAACGGCGACATCTTCGATCTTCTCGACGATAACTGCATCGATTGGAGGATTTTCGAAGGCGACGATTTCCCGGTTAGCTTCGCGCTGAACGGCATGAACCTCAACGCGCTCGAGGGCCGCTTTACGGACTTCGAGGACTTCGGCTCCGAGCTCAGCAAGCCCGACTTCGGCCCGCAGTTCGTCTTCATCGAACCGAAGTACGGCGCGCACGGGTTCGACGTCACCGGGCCCGGTGACTTCACCTGCGGTGATTCCATGCACCCGCTCGACGACGTAACCCGCGGCGAAAAGCTCGTCAAGACGGTATACGAGGCGATCCGCAACTCACCGCATTGGGAGAACAGCCTGCTGCTGGTCGTCTTCGACGAGCACGGGGGGTTCTATGACCATGTGCGCCCGCCGGCTGCCGTGCCACCCGGCGACACGATGACCGCCAGCTATATCCAGCATCACTTCCAGTACGACCAGCTCGGCGTCCGCGTCCCCGCACTCGTCATCTCACCGCTGATTCCGCGCGGTGTGATCGACCACACCGTCTACGACCACACCTCGATGCTCGCAAGCGTCGAGCGGCTGTTCAATATGAAGCCGCTCACGAACCGCGACAACGCGGCAAACGACTTCCTGCACCTGCTCTCGCTCGGGATCCCGCGGTCCGACACGCCCATGACCCTCAACGACCCCGCAACGAACCCCGACCCACTGTCTTGCGAAGAAGACGACGACCAGACCGAAGACAAGCTCATCGCCATGCGGTCCGAGCTGCGCATCGCCCAGAGAATCGGCCGCTATGACGAGGAACCCGTCGACTCGCTCCGGCCGACGGCAAGCCAGATCGGCTTCGCCCAGGTCGCGCTGCTGCGCATCCTGCAGACGGCTCGCTACCCGGAGCGGCAGCAATGGATTGATCAGTACAAGGCGATCTCCAACAGCATCGACGCAGCCCTATTCATGACCGAAGCCCGGCTGAAGCTGCAACACGGAATGGACTTCAAGCGCTTCGACCGGCTAGATAACCCGGACAAGGCAGCACGCCACCGCCGGACAACCACTGAACGCTGACCTTGATAGAGGGCGAGGGTCTGGGTCTATCTCACACCTTCGGCGACCGGTTCCCGGCCGCCGAGATGGGGCTTGAGCAAGAACGGAACGGCCAATGGCGTTAGCGGGCTGAAGGCCGCGGGTTACCGCCGCCGAGGGCGGCCCACCGCGGGCACGATCGTGAGCACCTGACTGTTTTGGCCTGCCAGGCGTGGCTCGTGCTAGGAAGTGCGCCGGTACCGGCGCGCGGTGGAGCGACCGCGGTGGCGGAACAGTTTTTGTCGCTATGACCCGTCCTGGTGGGGCCAACTCGAGCCGCCCTCATCATCTTTGATTGGCGGTAGCCCGCGGTTAGCTGATGAAGCGGTGAATCAGGTTTCCGCCACCATCGCGTTCGGCCCAGGTGCCGAAGCTGGGGTCTATCGGGACTCTCTATCGGGCTTCAATGTCGAATCCGGCCTCGCCGTTCGTGGACAGGGCGAGCGGTGCACGGGCACCGCCGCCAACGAACAGGAACCAGCCGTGTCCACCGTTACCACCTCCCCCCAATCACCGTCGAGCACGCCCCATCCCGGTTGACCAGCACGCTGCCGCGCACCACGGTCTCGGTCGGTGTCCTGGCCGCCGCGGTCACGGCCGCCGGTGCGGTTGCCCTGCGGGCCGCCGGAGTCCCGCTGGCCGTACACGGCAAGATCCCGCTCGCCGGCTTCGCCCAGATCACCTTCATCGCCGCCGTCACCGGCGGTGTGCTCCTCGCCGTGCTGAACCGGCGCAGCTGTGCCCCACGTCAGCGGTTCGTCCAGATAACCACCGGCCTCACGGCGATCTCCTGCGCCCTCCCGGCGGCGTTCGCAGACACGACCGCCAGCAAGGTCGCCCTGGTTGGACTGCACCTGGTCGGCGCGGCGATCATAGTTCCGGTGCTCGCACGACACGCCGGCTGACCCGAAACCGATCCGCTTCAAAAGGAGCCATCAACATGCCGCAGTACCTGATCTCCGTGTGGCACGACGACACGTTCGAGGTCGACTTCTCCACCCCCGACGCGCAGCGCCAGGTCGCCCAGGTGGACGCGTTCAACAGCGAACTGCAACAGGCAGGCGCCTGGGTGTTCGCCGCCGGCCTGCACCCCGCATCATCGGCCACGGTCGTGCGATCCTCCGGAGGCGATGTATCGATGACCGACGGGCCCTACGCCGAAACCAAAGAACAGATGGGCGGCTTCTGGGTCATCGACGCCACCGATCTCGACGCCGCCCTCCAATGGGCCAGCACATCCGGGGGACGCGCGGGGACGAGTACACCGAGTGGCTGAAAGAGACCTACAAAATCGGGGTGAAGGACTACTGCGTTTACTGGTTCCGGCGCGCCCACGACCACCTCACGCCGGGCCGGCGTGCCGGGCTGGTCGGGACCAACTCGATCTCACAGAACCGGGCCCGGAGCGTCTCGCTCGAGTACATCGTGCGGAACGACGGCGTCATCACCGACGCGGTCTGGGGTGTCGGTAAGACTGCTGTCACCAGGTACACGCGATTGCGCTGAGCCTGCTCAGCGCCGACGGCGGGCGGCGCGGATCTCGGCGTCGGCGACCTTGTCGTCCAGGAGTGCGTACAGCTGGGTGGTCTCGGTGCTGGCGTGGCCGAGGCGCCGGCGGACGGCCTCGATGGACACCCCGGAGTTGATCAACTCGGTGGCGTGGGCGTGGCGCAGCTGGTGGATGTCTATGTCAACCCCGGCCGCGGTGCAGTAGCCCTCCCATCGGTGGTGAGCTGCATCGTAGGACAGCGGGCCGCCTGACCCGTTGATGCTGGCGCGGAACAGCGGCCCGGCGGTGTAGCCGGCGCGGGCCAGGTACAGCCTGAGCACCGCGACGTAGCCGCGGTCGTCCAGCAGCACCGTCCGGACCGTGCCGCCCTTGCCGTGGATGCGCACGTGCTCGTCGTCCGGGCGCAGGTCCAGGTCCTCGACGTAGAGCCCGCAGGCCTCGGCGGCGCGGGTGCCGCAGGCGTAGGCGGTCTCGAACAGCACCCGGTCACGCAGCCGGTCCAGCGGGACGTCCTTGCGCGGCCGGCGGCTGCAGATCGCGGCGAGCACCCGGTCGATGTCGGCGGCCGGGGCAGGCCGCGGCAGGCCCCTGGGAACCCTGATGGCGTCGATCTTGTTCATCGGGTTCGCCACGAGGAGGTCGTGGCGGACCGCCCAGCGGCAGAACGAGGCAACTGCGGCACGCTTGCGCTTGCGCGTCGATGGCGCCAGGCCCGCGATCTCGGCGAGGTACGCGCGGACTGGCACGGCGGACAGATCGCCAGTCCCGCCGTTATGGTGCGCGGCGAACTGGAGCAGATCGCCACGGTAGGCCCGGATCGTGTGCGCGGAGGCGTTGGCGTTCCCCAGGTCGGCGAGGAAGTCGCTGAGGTGCCGGGCGAGCGGGTGCGTGGTCCCGAGACGCTCGGTCACGGCCGGATCCACGACTGGCATCCCCCCTCCGTTCGCCAAAGTTGCCAGATAACCAGGAATTGAAGCGCGCTCGCGGGATGGCGGACGCCCCACCTCGCGCTACTCCTCAGGTGTTATCTTGCCAGATAACGTAAGTTATCACGCAACAACCCGGATGCCTGCGACAGATCAACCCTGCTGGCCGTAACGGTCCCGTATCGCTGGCTTCGTAGGCTGGCCTCGGCCGGCTGATCCGCACATCCCCAGGGGGAACCCGATGGCTACCGACGTTCAGGCCCGCAGCCTGTCTGGTCTGACCGGCGCCCGGCGCGGCGCGCTCCTGGCCTACCGGTGGCTGCTGCTGGCCTTCCTGGTGGCCGGCGGCGCCCAGATCTTTCTGGCCGGGTTCGGCGTGTTCAGCGTCACCGGCCACGGGGCCAGCGCAGACAGCGCGTTCAGCGCGCATCGCGGCCTCGGCTTCGCGATGGGAGGCGCAGCGGTCATCATCCTTATCCTCGCGCTCATTGCCAGGCCGGGCGTGCTGCCGCTCGCCCTGGCCGGCGTGCTCGTCGTGCAGACCTTCCTGCTGCAGAGCCTGCTGGCGGGCCTGGCCGACGACGCCGCCCTGTACGGCGGCCTGCACGCCCTGGACGGCCTCCTGGCCCTGGCCAACGCCGGCTTCCTGTATGGGTCGGCCCGCCGGTGGCGCTCATGAAGCTCACTGCCGCGCCCGCGGGCGCGGACGGTCAGCGCCTCACCGCGGCTACGGACGCGGTCACGGTCCCGGCCGGGCGGCGCGCGGCGCGGGTCAGCGCCGGAC
>JBAPYC010000362.1:0-4309 GCA_049284535.1 Streptosporangiaceae bacterium | reverse complement strand
CCAGCGCGCCGGCAGGCCAGACGGCAGGAACTGAGCTGTGAGTCATGAGTGCTCCGTGGCAGCGGGCAGGAACAGGGCGAGCACCGTGGTGACAGCGAGCACGCCAGCGGCGATGAGCAGGCTTGTGTGCACGCCACGCACGAACGTGTCCGGGTGGGCCAGCAGGCCACCGAAAACGGCGACGGCGAGCGCGCCGCCGACCTGGCGGCTGGTGTTGAACACCCCGGACGCGACGCCGACCTGGTCGTGCGCAACGGCGTCGAGCAGGACGGCGGTGGCCGGCGGTGAGACAGTCGGGCCGCCGAGTCCGACGACCGCCATCAACGCGGCGAGCAGCCCCAGCGGCGCAGCGGCGGGTAGCAGCCCGATGGCAGCGAGCCCGGCAGTCATGAGCACCAGGCCGGCGACGATGAGGGTCTTGCGGCCGAGCCGTTCACCGAGACGGGCTGAGAACGGTGTCAGCACCAGGCCGATGAGCATCATCGGCAGGAACACGACACCGGTCTGCAGGGCGGTCAGGCCGCGGTGCTGCTGCAGGAACAAGCTGATCACGAACGGCAGCCCATAATAGCCCACCATGAACGCGAACCCGCTGGCCACCGTGATAACCACGGTGCGGGAACGGAACAGCTGCAGCGGCATCATCGGGTGTGCCACGAGCTGCTCGGCGCGCACGAACCCGGCCGACGCGAGGACGGCCACGGCGAACGCGGCGATCACGGCCGGGTCGGCGAACCCGTGCGAGCCGGCTTCGATCGCGCCGAAGGTCAGCCCGCCCATGGCGAGCACGCCGGTGATCTGCCCGATCACGTCGAACGGGACGACGCGCGGCTGCGAGGGCCGGGTGTGAGCCAGGAGCAGCAGCGCGACGGCGCCGGCGGGAACATTGAGGAAGAAGATCAGCCGCCAGTCGACCAGATTGAGCACTCCGCCGAGCACCGGCCCGGAGGAGGATGCGACCGCGCCGCCCATCGCCCAGACCCCGATCGCGCGGCCCCTGGCCTTCGGGTCGGGGAACGCATGGCGGATCAGGGCCATCGAGGCGGGCATCATGGCCGCGGCTGCCGCGCCCTGCACGAACCGCGCCGCGATCAGGAAGCCGAGCGCCGGGGCCAGGCCGCACCCGAGGGACGCGAGGATAAAGACGGCCAGGCCGGACCCGAAGGCCCGCTTCGCGCCCAGCCGGTCGGACAGCGAACCGGCCGTGAGCAGCAGCGCAGCGAACATGAGCGTGTAGCCGTCGACCACCCACTGCAGGCCGACGACGCCGCCGCCCAGGTCGCTGCCGATGGCCGGCAGGGTCACGTTGACCACGACCGCATCGAGAGTGACCATGAAGAACCCCAGCAGCGCGGCGGACAGGGCCGAGCTGGCATGCCGGTCGCCCGCTGCCCGGACCCGCCCGGGAGCCGGGCTGGTCGTCGCCGCCGGCGCCGCGGCGCCGGCGTTCCAGGAGTTTCCGGTCGTCATCCCCTCGGGATCCGACGTGGTGGGTGCTGTGGTCACGTCATCCAGGAAACCGCTGTTCGCGCGGGTGTGGGAGGTCGAGTTATGGGGGGTACAAGCTCGACCTCCCTAAATCGGCCGCCGCCCGTAACGTGGATGCCGTGGACAACCGCACCGAGATCCGTGACTTCCTGGCCACCCGCCGCGCCAAGCTCACCCCTGCGCAGGTCGGGCTGCCGACCTCTGCGCGCCGGCGGGTACCCGGGCTGCGCCGCGAAGAGGTCGCCGTGCTGGCCGGGGTGAGCCCCGACTGGTACAACCGCCTGGAAAAGGGCCACATCAGCGGCGTGTCCGACGACGTCCTCGACGCGGTAGCCCGCGCCCTGCAGCTCAGCGACGCCGAGCGCGAGCACCTGTTCAACCTGGCCCGCGCCGCCAGGCCTATCCGCACCTCGCGCCGCCGCACCAAGCCGCAGATCCCGCCCAGCGTGCAGCGGGTCCTGGACTCGATGACCGGCACAGCCGCCTTCGTCCGCAACGGGCGGCTGGACATCCTGGCCAGCAACGCCCTCGCCCGGGCGCTCTACTCCCCGGTGCTCGACCAGCCCGCGCACCGCGGCAACATCGCCCGCTTCGACTTCCTCGATCCCCGTGCCGCCGACTACTACCCCGACCACGACGGCGCGCTAGCCACCGCCGTCGCGCTGCTGCGCACCGAAGCCGGCCGCAACCCCCACGACAAAGACCTCACCGACCTGGTCGGTGAGCTCGCCACCCGCAGCGAAGCGTTCCGGACCCGCTGGGGGACCCACGACCTCCGCCTGCACCGCGGCGGCATCAAGACCTTCAACCACCCCGCGGTCGGCCACATGGAACTGGCCTACGACTCCATGGAACTCGTCGCCGCCCCCGGCCTGGTCCTCACCGCCTACACCGCCGAACCAGCCACCCCCTCCGCGGACAACCTCGCGCTGCTGGCCTCCTGGGCTGCAACCAACGCCGTGAGCACCGTCCATCCGGGCGACACCGGCACCCAGCCCGATGCGCTCGGCACCACCATCGCCGACTGACCCGCATAACCACTAGCGGCGCGGCGCGCGACGGCCCCGGCCGTCCCCAGCCGCCGCCCCGCCGGAAGGAGACGCCCGTGGAACTGACCAAGCCCAGCAAGACCGCCAAAGCCCCCAGCACGGCCTTCACCGGCGACGTCTACGTGAACCCGATCAAGCAGAAGGCCGAACCGTCCCGGCTGATCGCCAGCATCGTGCGCTTCACCCCCGGCGCCCGGACCAACTGGCATGCCCACGCCCTCGGGCAGACGCTGTTCTGCACCGATGGCGCCGGCCTGGTCGTGTCCCGCGACGGCACCGTGATCCGGCTCACCCCCGGCGACACCGTCTGGACCCCGCCCGGCGAGGAACACTGGCACGGCGCCGGCATCGACTGCATGATGAGCCACCTCGCCATGCTCGAAGGCGCCAAAGACGGCGACGGCACCACCTGGCTCGAGCCAGTAACTGACGAGCAGTACGCGACCGCGAACCAGATCTGACCACCGGAGGCATGATGCATCAGCGCACTCTCGGCCAGGGCCTGCGCGTGTCCGCGATCGGGCTCGGCTGCATGGGCATGTCGCAGAGTTACGGTCCCAACCCCGGCGACCGCGACGACATGATCGCCGTCTTGCGCGGCGCGGTTGACCACGGCGTGACCTTCTTCGACACCGCCGAGTCCTACGGGCCCTACGTCAACGAAGAGCTCGTCGGGGAAGCCCTCGCCCCGCTGCGCGATCAGGTCGTGATCGCGACCAAGTTCGGAGCTGGCTCGGGCTGCTGACCATCCCGCCCGCGCCGCCGTTCCCCCAGGAGCTGTGGGGCCGCAAGGCCTGCGGCATCATCTGGTGCTACACCGGAACCCACGACCGGGCCGATCAGGTCCTGGACCCGGTCCGGACGTTCGGCTCGCCGCTGCTGGCCGGCCTGGGAGCCATGCCGTTCAGCGTGCTGCAAAGCGCGTTCGACCCCCTGTACCCGGCCGGGCTGCAATGGTACTGGCGGGCGGACTTCTTCCACGAGATCTCCGACGCCGCCATCGAGGTGCACCGCAAGTTCGGCGACCTGCTGCCCACCGGTCACTCCACCATGCACCTGTACCCGATCGACGGTGCCGCGGCCCGGGTCCCCGCCGACGCGACCGCCTTCGCCTACCGCGACGGCGGCTGGGCCGGCGTCATCGTCGGCGTCGACCCCGACCCCGCCAACGCCGCCCGCATCTCCGGCTGGGCCAAGGACTACTGGCAGCAACTGCACCCCACCTCAGCCGGCGGCGCCTACGTCAACTTCCTCATGAACGAAGGCCAGGACCGCGTCAAAGCCGCCTACCGCCACAACTACAGCCGCCTCACCCAGATCAAAGACCGCTACGACCCCGACAACACCTTCCACATCAACCAGAACATCCAGCCCACCACCAGACACAACCCATGAACCCGAAGCAGCCGCCGGCAACCCTCGGATGACCCGTCCGCCACTGAGACACCGCGATCGCGCCGTCCGGGCTATAAAGGCGGCATGGCCGATCAGCTGCTGGTACGGGACGTCAGGGTGCGACAGGTAGTGGTGCCGATGCGGCGGCCGCTGGCCACCAAGGTGGGCGCCTTCACCGAGTGGCCGCTGCTGCTCATCGACGTGCAGACCGAGCAGGGCCTCACCGGCCGGGGCTATCTGGGCCCGTACCTGCCCACCGCCGCCTCCGCTCTGCACACCATGCTGAACGAGCTGGGCACCAGCCTCGGCGGCCACCCCGTCGCGCCCGCGCGAGCTTACGCGGCCGCCCGCGGCTGGCTCGGCCTGGCCGGATACCA
>JBAPYC010000361.1:0-14321 GCA_049284535.1 Streptosporangiaceae bacterium | reverse complement strand
GTCCAGGGTGGGGCCGTCGGCCCCTTCGGCGGCCAGCCGTTCCCGTGCGTCCTGCCAGCGGACCTCGATCTCGCGCAGGGCGTTCTCGTGGTCGCGGGAGGTGTCCAGGTAGACCGACACGTAGTGGCCAGACGGGTCGTCGTGCGGCTGCTCGTCGTACAGCGGTCGCAGAAACTCCAGGTCCATGCTGCCCCTTTCCGCTCCGGGATCTGCCCGGCGATACCCGGGCCCGGCCCGGGCCAACGGCCGCCCGTCTGCCGGGCCCTGTCATTACCCTCAGGCAGTGACGAATCTAGCCGAACGGCGTGGTGCGTGCTCACCCCTAACCGGATAGCGATTCCTCGCTGATCCCGGCGTCATGGGCCGCGCCGGCCAGGGCGAACACGACGAGGAGCGCTGCGACCAGGCCAGCGATGCCGCAGATCAGGTAGCCGATCGAGTTGGCGTGGCCCAGCGCGTCGAACGCCACATTCTTGAGCGGGTTCGGCGGATCCGGGACCGAGTTCGCCCCGAGCGGCCCGGAGCTCACCGCCCCGACCGCCTCCTTGAGGGCGGTTGCCTTGGCGGCGGGAGCGTGGGCTGGTGAGGCGTCGAAGGCGGCCAGGGCCCGGGATAGCGCCGGATTGCTGGCCAGCTTGGTGTGGATCGCTGCCGCCGCACTGCTCAGCGTGACCGCGCCGATCACCGCGGGCCCGAGAGTGAAGCCGAAGTCGCGGAGCATGTTGGCCGCGCCGCTGGCCATCCCGGCGAGATGATTCGGCGCGGTGTCGACCAGGACCGCGGTCAGCGACGACACCGAGAGCGCGAACCCGATCCCGACCAGGGTGTACGGCGCGATGACCGGGCCCAGCCGACCTGGGAAGAAACCGGAATCGCGGCCGTCCAGAAATCACCGGCCGCCATGAGGAACAGTCCTGCGCCCATCGTCCAGCGCGGATTGTAGGTGTGCAAAAGCCGGGAGGTGACCGGGATCAGCGGCAGCGCGATGCCGTTGAACAGCACGAACGCCAAAGAGGCGTGCAGCGGCGTGAAGTTCAGGATCGCCGTGAGCCGGATGGAAGTGGAATAGGCGGTGCCCAGGAAGCAGAACATGCCGATGACGGTAGCGATCGAGGCGACGCTGAAGGCCCGGTTCCTGAACAGGTCCAGGTTCAGCAGCGGCGCCGCCGTCCGGCGCTCGGCCACGATGAACAGGCCGAGGAACACCACGCCCACGATGAAGCCGAGGACGACCTGGATACTGCCCCAGCCTGACGTCGGCCCCTGGATCACCGCGAACATCAGCGCGAACAGGGACACGGCTATCGTGATCTGCCCGGGCCAGTCCAGGGAGCGGCCCTCGGGAGAGGATGAGTTCCGCGCGAAGGCGGCCGAGACGGCGACGCTGACCAGCGCGAGCAGGCCGATGGCCACCGGAGCCCACCGCCAGCTGGCGTTCGGGTCGCCGCCCCAGGTGAACCCGGCCAGCCAGCCGCCGAGGACCGGGGACAGCATGTTGCCGGCGGACAGGGCGGCCGCCCATATGGTGATCGAGCGGGCGCGGGCCCGGGCGGTATGGGTGCCTGCGGCGATCATGGCCAGGCTGGTCGGCATGATGGCCGCTGCGCCGGCCCCCGCGATGATCATGCCGATCCACAGGACCACGACCCGGCTTCCGGTCGAGGTGCCCAAGCCTGGTGTCAGCAGCGCCACGCCCTCGCCGACGGCGAGCATCGCAGCACCGATAATCAGCAGCCGCTTGCGGCCGAACAGGTCGCCCACGACGCCGAACGTCAGCTCCAGCAGAGTCACCGGCACCAGGAACGCGTCGGAGATCCAGACCAGCTGGGACGACGAGGTGCCAAGGTCTTTCTGGAACAGGCCCTGCAGCACTGCGGGGATCGCCAGCGCCAGCTGGGCGACGCCCACGGCGAGAGCGCCCGCGTAGAGGGTGCCGCGCGTCAGCTGGGCCCCTCCCCCGCCATGGGCGGCTTGCGTTCCGGCAACGTTCTGCGTTGTCATGTGGGCCCCCACCGCATCTTCGCGACGCCTGCCAGCCTCGGGACGGCTGACGCGGGCCTCTTCCCGGCCTGGCGCCGTGGAAACGCCAGGAAATTAGGCGCTATAACCGGCCCGTCGGAGATCTGGAGTGACTCCCTTGTGGCCGCGCCTGAAAAGCCTCCATGCGAGCCTGCCGGCTTACGACGCTCAGTACGTTATGTCAAGGAACGGGCGCCGGCTGTCGGGCGCGGCCGGCGTGTCCTGGCCGCCGAACAGGACCTCGCGGCGCCCCGGCCGCCGGGCCTGGTGAGAGACTACGGTCATGTTCGAAGGCTTCGAGACGGACCAGATCGACGTCGCCGAAGCGTCGGTATTCGTGCGTCACGGTGGTCATGGCCCGCCGATCGTGCTCCTCCACGGGCACCCTCGCACCTCGGCTACCTGGCACCGGGTCGCTCCCCTGCTCCTCCAGCGGGGCTTCACCGTCGTGTGCCCGGATCTGCGGGGCTATGGCCGCTCCCGCGGCCCGGCGCCTGCGGCGGACCACACGGCGCATTCCAAACGCGCCGCAGCCCGCGACATCGTGGCGGCCATGGCAGCACTCGGCCACCACCGGTTCGCGCTGGCCGGACACGACCGGGGCAGTTACGTCGCGCTCCGGCTCGCGCTCGACCATCCCGAGGCAGTCTCGCGGGTCGCGCTGCTCGACTGCCTGCCCATCAGCGAGCACCTGTCCCGGATCACTGTGGAATTCGCCACGCAGTGGTGGCACTGGTTCTTCTTTGCCGAGCCGGAAACCCCGGAGCGCGTCATCAACGCCGATCCGGACGCCTGGTACCGCGGCGACCCCGAGGCGATGGGCCAGCAGAACTATGACGAGTTCCGGGCAGCCATCCGGAACCCCGAGGTCGTCCGGGCGATGCTCGAGGATTACCGGGCCGGCCTCACCGTCGACCGGCAGCACGAGGAGGCGGACCGGGCCGCGGGCCGCCGCGTTGGGCCACCGCTGCTGGTGCTGTGGTCCAAGCGGGACGATCTCGAGGATCTCTACGGCGACCCGCTCGCGATCTGGGATACCTGGGCCGGCGATCTCCGCGGCCACAGCATCGACTCCGGGCACCACATGGCCGAGGAAGCACCCGAAGCGCTCGCCGCCTCACTGGGTGATTTCTTCGCTCCCCTGCAGGACGATCCCGGCAGGACTGGACGGAACGTCTCCCCGCAGTGACGCCGGCACCCGTCCCGTCCTGACGGTTGCCGGCATCGGCATGCGTTAGCAGATAGCCATTTGAGGCGGGCCTCGTTATGGCCCCCCGCCTTGTGAGGAAAGGTGCTCTCCGGCGGCTTGACGCAACCTACGATGAAGGCCCGCAAAGGTTTGCATTGATCAGCCTGCCGACCTACCGCCGGACCTATGAGGACAAGCCGCCGTAAGCACGGATGGAGGCGACGTGCACGCGCACCGCTACCGGATCACCATCGAAGGTGCTCTGGGCCGGGTGTACCGCGAGGAGCTCGAGGAATTCACCATCGAACCCAACGGTGGGCACACGTCGCTCATAGCCGACCTCGACCAGGCTGCCCTGTACGGCACGCTGATCCGCATCCAGTCACTGGGTCTGGAACTCATTGAGATCGCGAGGATGGCAAGCGAGGTGGGCTGACAGAGGATGGCAGGCGCGGCTCACGTCCCGTCGTGGCGGAGCGCTCACGCGGCTGCGTGAGCGCCCTTGCCTTGCTCCGCAACCCCCGTCACCAGGTTTGGCAGCGACTGGGGCCGGGGAGAGGACTGGAGTCACGTAACCCTCCTCCGGCGGGTTCGGGGAAAACGCCCGTGCATCTGCGGGACCCCGGCCCCATGATTGTCGTGGTGTGATATCGGCGTCGCTGCTCCAGACCCTGGTAGTGACAGGACCTACTTCCTGGTGGTGTGTTAAGTGAGCTGTCCTGGCACCTCTGACTCTGCGACAGGTAGCGGAACGGCCGCTGTCTCTATACCGCAACCTCGCGATCGCCGTGACCTGTGGCTGGTCACGACGCCTGACGAAGTCACAACATCCCCGCCTGCCGGTCAGCCCGGCCACGGCAACGAGGCCATCTTGCGGAAACAGCCGGTCCGCATCGTGGACGGCCGTGCCGAGGGCGGCTACAACGAGGTGTTTGAGGTGATCTGCCCCAGCTGCGGCGACCACCCGGACCTGAACTACGCCGAGATCTCACCGCCGCTGCAGTGGCTTCGCGGGCCGCACAGGCTTGAGGCGGCCCTGGCTGTGTTCCACAAGCACCAGGGGATTCCCTGGCCGGCGGGGCCATGGCCGAAGCTTGTGGATCCTGGCTAGGCGGGACGATCGGGCTCGAACCCGCAACCGGCGGCGGTTCACCCCCATGTGAAAGAACGTGAAGCTGGGTGACGCCCGCCGGTGTCAAAATCCAGGAGCTGGCGGGCTCCAATTAGTTCAGACTCGACCACCAGCTCGAACCGCCGTAGGCGACGTTTGTCATCGCGCCGTTCCCGGAACTGCTCTGCAGCCAAGGCGAGCAGTCGCAAGGAATGGGTGATGACGCAGCATGTTTGATCCATGCATGGCTGGACGCGGTAGCGGAGCGCACCTGAGAGGATGTGGCACTCCTGACACTCAAGTGTCATGGGAACGGTTTTACCGACCCTCTGCGCCTTCCCGGCCCAGGCACGCAGCGTGGTACCGGACTTCGGCGACCCGGATGCCCTGGACGAGAAGCTCGCGTGCAGTCCCGTCGTGATTCCAGCCCATCGCCTCGTAAAAGGCTCGGGCCCTGCTGTTCCCGGTGAGCACCCACAGGGTCACTGCCTGAAAGCCCTGGGCGGCGAGCGTCGCGATAGCAATATCGTTCAGTGTCCGGCCCACTCCCCGCCGCCAGCTCGCCTGCGTCACGTGCAGGGCCATCAACTCTCCAGTGCCTGCTCCGGCGTCCTTGTCCCGGCTTGGGCCGACCTCCGCGAACCCGATCAGTGCCAGTACGGCATCGTCGTCTTCAGCGATCAATGTGCGTCGCCGCGGATCGTTAAGGCTGGCTTGCCACCGCAGCTCTCGGTCTTCGCCACGCAGGCTGGATAGCACCCCTGCGGGTATCAAGCCTTGGTAGGCGGCCCGATAGGAAGCCAGATGAAGCCTGGCAATCGCCTCGGCGTCGGCAGGAGCCGCTGAGCGGATCTGCAATGCCATGCTTACGACTCTGCGTCTGCCTCGCGGACCTGGCAAGCGACGGCCACCGTAAACGTCACCGCCAGGATAATTAGCGGCAAGAGCAGGGGCTCGTTAATTCAAGATGCTGAGTCGAGCGGGCTCGACCCGAGACCGAGCGGGTAATCCAGGTAGGGTCACTCCCTGTAATTCCGGAGAGGAGCCCTTCGCGCGGAGTTCACCGTCTTTGTGCCAGCCTGCTCCGTACCCAGAAGGCCACGGGGATGATCACCACGAGAGCTAGCAGCCACAAGAACACCAAAGGGCTGGTTCCCGGAACGGGTTTGTATCCTGCCGCGACACACTGGCTAGGAGGGGCGACCCCGACGCTGAACCTGACGTCGAAGTGGGTCCCCCCCGCAGTCAGGACCACGTAATCTTCCCCGGGAGCCGCGTTCGACGGGACCACCAGGGTCAGGGGGACGCTCGCATAATCCCCGGGAGGGATTTTTACTGGGGAGACCTTCAGCCACGTCGTGGCATACGCCGGATTGACCGAGAACGTGACCTCCATCGGGGAATTCCCCGTGTTCCTCAGGTCCAGGGGAGTCATCGGGTAGCTGTGCCCGGGGGAGGCTGAGCCCCGGATGCAGATCAGTGGGTTCGACATCTTCCTCGCGGTCAGTTTCCGTGGGTTGCCCGGAACTCCTCATCCCAGACTGCAAACGCTCTTTACTGGAGTATCCACTGTCATGCGTCTGAGTCCAGTTAGGGGCACACAGTTCCTGCGGACATGGCAAGAGCCTGGATCCGAACTGTCAGCCATGAGCCGCAGGCGGTCTGCCTGACAAGCAGGTGGCGGCGAGCTCAGCGAACTCGCCTGGTCCACGGCCGGGAGAACTGCCCGGCCTGCAGCTGAGCAGATTCTCCCGAGCCCTGATTCAGGGCACCGGCGCCTCTGATCGATACGCGCCGGTCGTAAGGGTCGGGTTATTGCGCTGTGCATAGGGAGATGGAAAAGCGTTCGCTTGCTCTGGGCAGATGGGAGATCGTGTCGGCATGGATCTGTCCGATGCCGCCACCGCCTGGCGGCGCGATGGCTTTGTGGTGCTGCCCGGCTACCTCGACGGTCCCGAACTGACGGCGGCTCGGCATGATCTGGCAGCGGTCTACCCCACGGCCGAGGAGTACCACGCTGCCCCGGGTGAAGGTCGCAACCGGGTCTATACCGGCGATGAGTTCGGCGGGATCATCACCTTCCCGTTCCCGACGGTGGCGCTGTGCCGCCTGGTCGTCCACGACAAGCTCATCGGCCTAGCCGAGGCCATCTTCGGAACCGAGGACATCCGCATCTACGCCTCAGAACTGTGGGCCAAGTACAGCGGCGCCGCCAGCTACGAGCAGGAACACCACCGCGACTACCTCAACCACACGCCCCTGGTCCCCGCAGTCGCCGACCTGCGCTGGCGCGGGCTGGAGATGTTCATCTGGCTGAGCGACGTCCCAGAAAACCACGGCCCCACCCACATGGTGCCCCTGCCGGTTACGGCCGCAGTGCCGCCCCTGCCGCACGGCTACCTCCGCTCCGAACGGCCGGACTTCTACCAGCATGAACAATCCGGAGCAGGTCCCGCCGGCACCGTCGTGGCGTATAGCACCGACACCTTCCACCGCGGCACCGAGATGACCGCCTCGCGGTCGGCCCGCTTCAGCGCCCACGTCAGCTATAAGCATGCCGACAACCTCTGGACCGGCCGCCACGCCTGGGGGGACCACTCGTTCCACCCAGACTGGAACCCCTTCGTTGAGCAGGCCACCACGCGGCAGCTCCTGCTCTTCGGCTTCCCCCCGCCCGGCCACCCCTACTGGACCCCGCAAACGCTGAAGGATCTGGCCGTCCGGTATCCCAGCCTTGACATGCAGACCCGGCGGTGAGTGAGCGCCAGCCCAGCCGCAGGTGACTGGTCGCCTGCCCATAACCTGCGTAAGTCAGGGCTAGCCCTCGTGCGGATCGACGCCGATCATCGCGACCAGGAGCTGGATGCGATCGGATTTGCGGCCCGGGCGTAGCCGGTCGCTGCGCCCGAGCATGGTCAATCCGTGCAGCGCTGCCCACAGCACCTCGGTGAGGGTGTCGACGTCCCGGCCGCTGGCGACACTGGTGACTGCCGCACGCAGTTCGGCGAACCCCGCCGACAACGGTGCTGGGGTGTCCTCGGCACCGAAGCGCAATCGCGTTGCGCGCGAGAACATCGCGTCGTACAGCGCTGGGTTCTCGGTGGCGAAGCTGCTGTACGCATAGGCGACCCGGCGCAGCTCATGCTCGGGCCCACCGGCACCGCGGCGCGCCGTGCGGAGGGTCTCTGCTAGCTCGCCGAAACCCTCCAGTGCGACGGCATCGACGATGTCCTCCATCGATGCGAAGTGCTTGTAGAGCACTGGCTGGCTGTACTCGATCTCCGCGGACAACCGGCGGGTGGTGACCGCATCCCAGCCCTCGCGCTCGGCGAGGGTGCGGGCCGTTGAGGTGATGAGCCGGCGGCGGGCAGCGCGATCACGGAGCCGGCGGTCTGCGATGGCCATGCTTGAGGGTAGCACCGCTCTCAACGCTAGCATCGCTATTGACTAGCGATGCCCGAAGGGTTAGCGTTGCTAGCACTTACCTCGTCGATGGGAGTCCGGCATGGATACGAACGGGCAGCACCTCGCCGAGACCTACCTCGTGATGCTGAATACGCACGAGCCGGATCTGGTGGACCGGTTCGTGTCCGAGGACTACCGCAACCACAACGCCTTCGTCGCCGACGGCCGTGAGGCGAACCGCCAGTTCTGGGCAGCGTTCTTCACCGCCTTGCCCGATCTGAGCGCCACCATGGAGGACTTGGTGATGTCCGGTGACCGCGTGGTTGGCCGCTTCGTCTACCGCGGTACCCACACCGGCGAGTTCATGGGGATCCCCGCGAGCGGTAATAAGGTGGAGATGCGCTCCATCGACATCTGGCGCGCCGAGGACGGCATGTTCGTCGAGCACTGGGACGAACTGAACCTGCTGGAGGTGTTCCAGCAGATGGGCGCACTGCCGCCCCTGGGCGGCGGCCCTGCGGGACATGCGTGATGCCCTCGCCGCCCATGTCGCCGCGGCCATCGCGGTGCTGAGCACCGGGGTGGTCTACGGCACGGACGCGTTCTGCGCGCTCGTTCAGCGACCCGCCCTCGCCCGCGTCGACGACGCCACGCTCACCACGGTCATGGGCAACGTGCATCGCTTCGGCGACCGGCGCCTGCCCGTCCCCGGGATCCTCGGCATCATCGCCTCCGCCGTTGCCTGCGTCTTCGCCGCACGGGCCGGCCGGCCCGTCGCATCAGCCATCGCAGGAGCAGCGCTGGCACTGCTGGTGGGCTAAGGAAGCGTACATGCAACGCCTAGCGGAAGACTCATGTATCAGGCAGGCGCTTCCGGCCTCTTTAAGGCTGTAAGTGTGACAAGCTGGGGCCAGTTCTTAGACGCCACCGCGAGCCGGGCGTATGCACAGGTCGGGGACGACCACGCGCCCGGCCGGTGGTATGAGCGCGCACAGCTGACCGTCCGAAACCGCACCGCACACGACAACTCCA
Organism: Streptosporangiaceae bacterium; assembly: GCA_049284535.1. Lineage (GTDB taxonomy): Bacteria > Actinomycetota > Actinomycetes > Streptosporangiales > Streptosporangiaceae > Palsa-504. The sequence goes on along the minus strand of JBAPYC010000361.1, from coordinate 5,565 downwards.
GCAGCCAGCTTCCCCGCGCCGAGGCCGGGCCATGGCGGACTGGCCGGGAGGCTACCCGGCCGGAGGAGTAGAGCTGCAGGTGTGAGCGGCTGTGTAGATGAGGCTGAAGGTGAGCACGCGGTCGTGGTTTCTGTAGGTGAAGCTCAGCTCGGTCCCGGCGGGCATGGCGGCAGGATTGATCACGGTCACGGCATCCGGTGGGACCGGGGACTGGTGACCAGGGGTGGACTTGGCTACCGGGCTGCCGTCGGGGAGCTGGAGGGACACGACCCCGCTGCTGGGCGGCGCGGGAGTGGACGTGCAGTAGGTGCCGGTCTGGACCAGGGCGGGGATGCCGTCCCGGGCAAGGGCCTGCTGGAGCGTGGCGGGGTCGAATACCTGGTCCTGGCTCAGCGTCAGCGACGCCGTGCCGTTGGCGTTACGGGTGAGGGTGAATGCCGCGGCGCGGATCGTCCCCGGCGCCGGGGCGGGGTTGCCGGAGCCGATGACGGTGGCCAGGCCCAGGGCCAGTGCCCCGCTGGCGGCGACGGCCGCCGACAGCTGCGCCAGCCGCCTGCGGTGCCGCCGGGACCTGCCCTTGGCCAGGATGGCCTCGACTGGGATTTCCATGCGGGCTCCGGACAGGGCGTCGCGTGCCTGGAGCAGCACGTCATCGATGTCATTCACTGCTGACCTCCGTCATGGGTGTCAAGGGCGCGGGAAGGAGCGACCAGGCTGTGCAGGGCTGGCTCGCGGCGCAGCGCTGCCGCTGCGCGGGACAGGTGCGCGGCGACCGTGCCGGGAGCGATCCCGAGAACCTGGGCGGTGGCCTGGGTGTCCAGGTCCAGGAACACCCGCAGCGCGATCACCTCACGCTGGCGGGCCGGCAGTCGCCGCAGCGCGGCGAGGACAGCGGCGTCCACTCCCCCGGCCAGATCGGCGATCGCGGCGGCATCGTGGCTGGCCAGCGGGATTTCCCGGCGGCGGAGCCGCCACCACGAGACGCCGGTGTTCAGCGCGACGCGCACGACCCATCCTCGCGGCGCGGAGTACCGGCGGACCTTGGCCCAGGAGGCCCATGCCCGGGCGAAGGCTTCTGCGACCATGTCCTCGGCCTGCGCGGCGTCACCAGCACCGGCGATTACCGCCCGCAGGCACACATCCCTGCTGGCCTTGTAAAACTCTGCGAACTCCTGTTGTTCCTGGCTCACGCCTCTTAAACGCAGCTGCCCCACGATCCATTTACCCGGCCGCTGGCCTGGACTACGCACGCCGGGGAGAGGCATCGCCAGCGGGATTGCGGATAAGAGCGTATCGGCGCCGCTGACGACGAGCTGGAGCTGGACAGCACTTGCGTGCCAGTGGCTGGCGCCTTCATGGGCGCCCGGCGTCACGCTGGCGGATATGCGGGGAACAGGCGGCGCAGGTGGTAGTCGATGACCGCTTGGGCCTGCTCGGGCGAGGAGTGGTCGGCCAGGACACTGGTGCCCAGGCCCGCGGACATGGTCATCAGGCTGATGGCTTCCAGCTCCGGGTCAAGACCGGCGGGCATGTCGCCGTCGGCCTGGGCCGTGCGCAGCTGGGCGGCGATCACGTCCATCACGGCGTTTGAGTTCCGGACCAGGGGGTTGATCGCCAGCGCCGGGTCGGTCAGCGACAGCGCCAGGTAGGCCGTATAGACGAGGGTGAAGGTGCGCCTCTCATCGTCGGCGGGCAGCGCCTCGGTCAGGATGGCGGCAATTACATCGCGCGGGCTGGCTGGGCCGTCGCCCTGCCTGCGCTGCCGGATCCGCGCTAGAGCTCGGTCGCTGAACTGGGCTGCCAGCTGCTGCATGGCGGCCAGCAGGAGCTCCTCCTTGGTGCCGAAGTAGTACTGGACGAGCCGCAGGGACACGCCGGCCTCGGCCGCGACCTCGCGCATCCCGGCGGCATGCAGCCCGCGTTTGGCAGCTGTCCGCACCAGCGCGTCCGCGATCTGCCGCCGACGCTCCTCGTGATCGACCCGCCTCGGCACCCGCCCACCGTACCCTCGCCCACCGCCCGGTCTGTTGATGGTACATTCGTACCATAAAACGGCAGCCTGAGCCGTGAGGAGGATGGGACATGTTCGGGATTAAGCGCATCACCGGCGCAGCAGGCCCGGCGCCCGAGGGCGAACTGGGATCGTGGGTGAGCGATGCGGCACGGGAGACGTTCATGATGGCCTACGAGCGGGCCTTCGCGAGGTGGCCGCAGCCCGTCGAGGAGTTCGATGTCGAGACGGCGACCGCGACCACGCGGGTGCATGCCTACCGGCCGCACCCGGCCGGGGACCCGGTCGTGCTGCTCACTGGTGCCGGGGGCAACGCAGCGGTCTGGTTCCCGCACGTGGCGGCGCTCGCAGGGGACGGCCCCGTGTACGGAATCGACATGCCCGGCGACGCGAATCCCAGCATCCCGCGCGCCCCGATGACTCCCCCGGCGTCCTGCGCCGCCTGGCTGGATGAGCTCCTGGGCAAGCTCAGCGACCGCCCGGCGCACCTGGTGGGCTTCTCCTACGGCGGCTGGGTCGCCATCAACCAGGCGATCCGCGCGCCCGGCCGGGTGGCGTCCATCACGCTGCTCGACCCCGCCGGGCTCACCAAGCTCGACGCCCGCTTCTGGTGGTGGCTCTCCATCAGCGGCCTGGCCAGTATGACCCCGATGCTGCTGCGCCGCCGCCTTGACCGGTGGCTGGACAACCCGGTTATGGTGGATCAGGAGCTGATGACGCTCATGTGGGCGGGCATCCGCGGCTACCGGGCGGAGCCAAAGTTCCCCGGCGTCCTCACCGACGACGAGCTCCGCGCGATCGGCGTGCCTGTCCTGCTAGTCGCCGGCGCGCGCAGCGCCATGCTCACTCCGGCGGAGGCCCGCGCCCGGGGAAGCCTCATGCCATCCGCGGAAGTCGCCATCGTCCCCGGCAGCCACGGCGGATTCAGCCGGATCGACGAGCTGAACGACCGGATCGCCGCCTTCATTAAAGGCCACACCACGGACAAGCAGGCCGCTCAACCGGCACCTCCGCCAGCAATCAAACGGTAGGACCGGCATCTTGACCGAACCCTGCTTCGCGCACTCACGTGAGCTAGGTCGGGTCACGGCATCGCCGCCACCGGCCCCTGCCCGACGACCTACTACGCCCGGGCCATGGGCCGCAACCACGGCAGTTCAGCTGCGCATCAGATAAGCCAGGTCAGGTAGACGTGCCATCCCCTGCGCGGTGCTGCGTGACGAGGTGGTGCATGGATGGACTCAGGCATGCAGGATGGGCCGGTAGGTGAGCTCTTGGGTGTGGCCGTCGAGCGTCCGGCTCTCGATCAGCTCAAGGTCGAAGTCGGCCGCACCCCCGAAGATCGGGTCCGCTCCGGTCTGCCCGGTGAGCACAGGGAAGACCGTCACCTGGACGCGGTCGACCAGGCTGGCGGCCATCAGCGCCCGGTTAAGCGACAGGCTGCCGTGCGAGCGCAACGGCACCTCGGACTCCTCCTTGAGCCGGGCGACGATGCCGGCCGGGTCGCCGCTCACGATGGTCGCGTCCGGCCAGTCGAGCCGTCCTCGCAGCGTGGCCGACACCACCGTGGCCGGCAGGTTCCTCATCCGGGTGACCCATGGGTCACGAGCCTCGGATTCCTCGGTGCTCGAGGCCAGCAGCTGCGCGAATGTCCGGTACGTGCCGGCCCCGAAGACCATCCGCTGCTCCTGGCCGTACAACGCGAGGCGGTGCTCGAGCAGTTCGGGGCCTTGCTTGCCCCAGTAGCCGCCCCAGTTGCCGCCGCTGTAGGAGCCGAAGCCATCGAGGCTGGAAAAGACGTCGAAGGTGTAGGTAGCGGTCATGATGCCCTCCTCCAGTGCGGTTGACGGGCCGTTGCCGGTCTCTCACCTTGGCTACGAACGGGCTCGACGCCATCCGACATCACCGCGGAAATCAGGAGGCGTACTCGCTCCAGCCGCTAAAGGACGCGAAGCTGCTCACGGAACGGGGCGGGTCAGCTGCGGGCGGGCGCCGACATCCCCAGGAGATCGCCGACCGGGTGGTCGGCGAGGACTCTGCGGATCACCCGGCCGTCCCGTTCCGTACGGACGATCTGCGTGGCGCGCAGGTACCGGAAGCGCTCAGGCCCGCCGACAGTGCCGTCCGGCTTCTTGCTTGTGACCTGGCACTGTCAGGATGACTGCTCGCTGTGGCCGTCTCCCTCATCACCAGGGTCTTGCCCGGCGTCCTGAGTGCCGAGGGCCGGGCCGTCCGCGGTTCCTGGGAAAGGGTGCTGGTAAACCTAGCTGCCAACGCGCAAATCCAGCCGCCGCGGATCCTCGACGCCATCCTGGACGACGGCGATGTATGCCACTTCGCGCGAGTAACGAGGCCCCCAGGGACGGCCCCGCCCGCGTGTGTGGGGCCGTCCCTGGGCGTTAACCTGGCGGTGCCGGGGCGTAGCCGGTTGGCCGGGCGGTGAAGGTGCCCCGGCCCTGCGTCCGGCTACGCAGCCGGTTCGCGTAGCCGAATAGTTCAGCCAGCGGCACGGTCGCGGTGACAACGGCGGTCCCGGCCCGCACCGTCGAGTCCACGACGTGGCCGCGCCGGGCCGCGAGGTCGCCCAGCACGCCGCCCATGGCGTCGTTGGGTGCCGTTACGGCGACCTCGGCGACTGGCTCCAGGAGCTGCATCACGCTCGCGCGCAACGCTTCCCGTAGCCCGAGCCGGCCGGCCGTCCGGAACGCCATCTCCGACGAGTCCTTGGGTGAGTGGCCCCGTCGGTCAGGGTGACCCGCAGCCCGGTCACCAGGTGCCCGGCTCCCCGCCTCACGGGACTCGCCCGCCAGGAGGAACAGGAGCCGGGTTTCTGGGTCCGGTTCGGTTCCCTGATGGCCGACCCGGACGCCTGGCGGAGCCTGCTGTGGAGCACCGTTGACATCCTGGCGGGCTGGCTGCTCACGCTCGGCGCGGCGAGCCTGATCGCCTGGGGCCTGTTCGGCGTGGTCATGCCCGCCGTATGGCACCCGATCGTCACCGCACACGGCAACAACTGGTACGCGTTCATCCACGTGACCACCGCTAGCACCGCCTGGCTGTCGGTAGCCCTCGGCATCGCGTTCATCGCCCTGGGCCTGCTGACCGCCCCCTGGCTGCTGCGCCGCTACGCGGCGCTCGCCCGCTCGTTCCAAGATCCGCGCCCACTACTCAACTAAGACCAGTCTCCGGAATGGGGCCTGACCGGGAAATACAACCTTCAGCTCGCGGACAGCAGCAGCCGGCGGCGGTTGCGCCGCCGGCCTGGGTTTGCGGCTTGCCTGCCGGTGCGGGGCTGGCTAGGCAGCGTCCTCGGTACAGGTACACGGCAAGTACACGACAGGTATGTGAGGACCCGGCCTCAAGGCGAACCGGGGCGGCAGGCGGGGTTGCTGCCTGCGCCACGTGCCCTGATGCAGGCGGCCGGTCCGGAGGAGTCACGTCGCCGATGCGGGCGGTTCAGTCAGTGAGGCGATGCACGCAGTGAGCAGGCGCCGCATCTGATCTTGTTCGCTGACATCCAGATTGGCCAGCATGTCTTGCTCGACGCGGCGAAC
>JBAPYC010000360.1:0-2351 GCA_049284535.1 Streptosporangiaceae bacterium | reverse complement strand
ATCCGGTCCACCGTGTGCTGTTTGGGTCGCGGGATGAACCGGGAGAACCGCACCCCGCGGGAGGCCAGGAACCGGTAGGTCTCGGCGCTCTCCCGGGCGAACAGCCGCACTAGGTCCTCGTCCCACTGCACGCCGAACTGATCCTCGGCCTGCTCGACCATGTGCCAGGCGTCGGAGACGAAGGTCTCCTCGTCGTCGGAGATGTCGGCCTGCCGCTGCATGTCGGAGTCGACGAAGGCGAGGTAGCCAGTGGACCAGACCGCGTTCCCGCCGATGTGGTCCATCACCTCGATGGCCACCACCTCGGCATCCTCGGCGACCGCCCCGGCCACCGCGGCCATCCCGCCCGGCCCGGTGCCGAGCACGACGACGTCGGCGGCCAGCTGCTCCACGGCGAACACCTCCTCCTCGCGCCGACCTTGCCAGAGCTGCGGTAACGACGTCAAGTGCCTAACGACTACAGGCGACACGACTACAGGCGACCGAGTCTGCGCGGAGTGCCCACCCAGCACGCCTGGCCTCCATTACCCGAACACCACGGGATACCGGGAGAAGTTCTCCCGGCTCGAATGCGGGTCCTGAGTGGGCGGCTCGGCCGGGTCCGGCCTGGCCCCGTGCGCCAGCAGCGCGTGCACCATCAGCGTGACCGTGCCGAACACCGGCTCGTGCTCGCGGTCCTGGCCGGTCCCCGGTTGGCTGACACTAGCCACCCCGCCGTCGAGCTCCATCCCGATGCAGGCGTGCATGCCCCCGCCGAACGAGTGCCCCCACGGCGGCACGCCCTCGGGCCGCACCCGGTCCGGGTCGAACCGGGCCGCGTCCGGGCCCCACACGCCGGGGTCGGTGTTGGCCGCCTCCAGGTCGAGTTCCACCAGCGCCCCCTCGGGCAGCACCACGCCGGAGCGCAGCTCGATCCGGGCCATGGCCCGCCGCCAGGCGACCGGCGAGGCCGGGTGCAGCCGCAGCGTCTCCAGCACGCACCGCTGCAGGAACGCCAAGTCCCTGGCCCGGGCCGCGAACCCAGGGTCGCCGAGATGGCCGAACACCTGGTGGCTGGCGTGGGAGAACAGGTTGGCCGTGCTGTGCGACCCAGCCTGGATGTAGAAGGCGACCTCGCGCCGGATCATGTCCCGGTCCAGGCCGAGCTGCTCGGCGTTCCGCAGCGCGGCGGTCAGCACGTCGCGCGGCAGGTCCTCCTCGGCCACCCGGCCCGCGGCGTGCCCGGCCAGCAGCGCGGCCCGGCGCTCGATGGCCGGGGTGAGGAAGTGCTCGTCGAAGACCCGCATAGCCGCGGCCACCTCGGCGTTGACCTCGGCCAGATCCCGGGTCGAGTGCACCGCGGTGGCGCCGCTGCTGAACACGTGGGCCAGGTGCTCGAGATCGTCCGCGGCCGCGTCGTCCTGCGGCGGGTCGATGCCCGCGACGAGCGCGGTCAGGTACATGATGATCCGCCGTCCCAGCTGAACCAGGTCGGCCGAGCCGATCTCCAGCGGGGCGGCAAAGCTGCGCTCGATGGCCGCCGGCACCAGGTTGAGCTCCCAGTAGCGGAACGTACCCCGCCGGAACAGCCGGTTCTCCACCCGGCGGCGCTGCTTGTGTGCCTCGCCGTGCAGCGTGATCAGCGAATCGGCCATCACCGCTCCGCCCGCGTCGTACAGCGCCTGCTTGAGGTCGTGCTGCCGGAATGCCTCGCGCACATCGGCGTAACTGGTCAGGACCACGCGCTCGTCTACCTCGACGGCCAACTCGTCACCTCCCTGCCCGCAGTGGTAGTGCGTCTGCCGTAGTTAAGACAATAGCTACGGGTTGTGCAACACGCTATCGTCCGACTATGACACGCGCGCTCATCGTGTCGGGAGGACCGACCCACGACTTCCCCGCCACCAGCGCCTGCCTGGCTGACCTGCTGGCCGCCCACGGCCTGACGGCCGAGATCCACACCGACGTCGAGGCGGCCTTCGCCGCCCTGCCCGGCGCCGCCCTGCTGGTCGTCAACGCGCTGCGCTGGACCATGACCGCCCCCGGCACCCCTGACCGCTACCGCCAGCACGCCGCCGCCGAGGGCATCAGCCCCTCCCCGCAGGCCCGCGCCGCCTTCGCCGCCCATCTGGCCGCCGGAGGCGGCCTGCTGGCCATGCACACCGCCGTCATCTGCTTCGACGACTGGCCCGAATGGCACCAGGCCCTCGGCGCTCGCTGGCTCTGGGGCCAGTCGAACCATCCGCCGCTCGGGCCCGACGTCCACGTCCACGTCACCCCCGGCCACCCCCTGACCCAGGACGTCCCCGACTTCACCCTCGTGGATGAGGTCTACTCCGACCTCGACCTGCACCCCGCAATCACCCCCCTCC
>JBAPYC010000359.1:0-5944 GCA_049284535.1 Streptosporangiaceae bacterium | reverse complement strand
AGCCGGCGGGACGCGGCCAGCAGGGCCGGGCCGCTGCGGCGGCAGGTGCGCAGCGCCACCACCGGCGCGGGCTGGCCATCGGCGGTGCGGAACCGCTCGGGAAAATCGACCAGCGCGCGCACGTCGGCGCCGCGGAACGCGTAGATGGACTGGTCCGGGTCACCGACCGCGATCAGCTCCCGGCCGTCCCCGGCCAGCGCCATCAGCAGGGACTCCTGGGCCGGGTCGCTGTCCTGGTACTCGTCGACCAGCACCACGTCGTAGGCGGACCGCTCGCGCTGCCGGGTCTCCTCCCGGCCGAGCAGGGCAGCGGCGATCCGGACGATCTCGGCGTAGTCGTAGGCCGGGACCGGGGCCAGGTCGAACCGGGCCGCGTACCGGTCCAGGAAGGCGGCGGCCGCCATCCAGTCGTCGCGGTCGCGGGCCTTGCCCAGCTGGCGCAGGCTGCGGCCGTCCAGGCCGCGCTCGGCTGCGCGCAGCAGCAGGTCGCGGACCTCCTCGGCGAAGCCCCGGGTGGCCAGCGCGGGCCGCAGCCGCTCCGGCCAGCGCGTCCCGCCGTCCTGGGCCTCGCCGCGCAGCATCCGGCGGATCTCCAGGAGCTGCTCGGGCGCGGAGAGCAGCCGCGGTGGCTCGTCCCCGGCCAGCACGAACTCCCGGCGGGCGAGCGCATAGGCGTAGCTGTGGAACGTCATGGCCAGCGGCTCGCGGGTGGTGCGGCGCAGCCGGGCGGTGATCCGCTCCCGCAGCTCGGTCGCGGCCTTGCGGCTGAAGGTCAGCACCAGCACCCGCTCCGGGGCGATGCCGCGCCGCTCGATCCGGTCGGCCACGGCCGCCACGATCGTGGTCGTCTTGCCCGTGCCCGGCCCGGCCAGCACCAGCAGCGGGCCGCCGACGTGATCCACCACCCGCTGCTGCGCCTGGTCCAGGCGCGGCCCCGATCCGGGCGACGCTGATCCTGGCGACGCTGATCCGGGCGCCGCTGAACTCGCCGGACCCGCTGCCGGGGGGCGGCGGACGAGGCGGTACGCGGGGGTCTGGGGCTGGTTCATCACTACCGATTCCAGCAGAGGGCACCGACATTTTACGGCTCATCTGGCGAAGACCCGGCGTGTCGCGGCGTGCCGGTTTACGGAGTCCAGCGAGCCCGGCGCATGTCCACCCGGACCGGCGGGCGAGCCGAGCGCAGCGGCGTGCCCTCGGCCAGGTAATGTTCGGCCGCCCGGCTGTCGTGACCGGGCGCGGGGGTGCCGTCGGAGTGGATGACCCGCCACCATGGCACCGCCCCGCCGTAGACGGCCATGACCCGGCCGACCTGGCGCGGTCCTCGGCCCAAGCTCAGGTATTCAGCGATGTCGCCGTAGGACATCACCCGGCCGGGCGGGATCGAGTCCACCACGTCCAGTACCTGGCTGGCGAAGTCGTCGACGGGCGGCGGCTCGCCAGCGTGGTCCGTCACGGGGTCGCCCGTCACTGGTGGCCCGTCACTGCTGGCCCGTCACTGCTGGCCCCGGCGTAGGGCGGTCAGCCGGGCCCAGGCCGCGCCGGCCAGGCCCAGCGAGAACAGCGCCAGCACGGCGAAACCGATGAGCTCGCCGGAGCCGCGCGGGCTGACCGGTTCGGGCACGGAGGCACCGCGGAACCTGGCCGTGGCCGCGATGCCGGCCGACGCGGTCTTGGCCCGGTCCAGCTTGGCCGCCTTGGCCAGGGCCGCTTCGGCGTCGACGATGCCGAACCCGATCTGGCTGTCGTACCCGTGCGCCGGCTTGTCCGTGGTGGTCGTGGTGAGGGCGCTGGCCACCAGGTCCGGGGCGAGCCTGGGATACTCCGACTTGATCAGGGCGGCTACCCCGGCCACCAGCGCGCAGGCCGGGCTGGTGCCGCTGACCCACCAGTACTGGCCGTCCCGGCCCTGGGCCGGGACGGAGACCCCGGGCGCGGCCACCTGAACGGACAGGTTGTCGCTGGAGAAGCCGGCCACGTTCCCGCTGGAGCTCACGGCGCCCACGCTGATCACGCCGGGGTAGTTGGCCGGGAACGACTCCGGCGCGCCGCCGCTGCGGGCGGTGCCGGCCTGGTCGCCCGAGTTGCCGGCCGAGGCGATCACCACGACGCCGTGATCGTATGCCTGCTGGAGCGCCTGCCTGACCGTTCCGCTTGGTGCGCTGTAACCGATCGACATGCTGATGACCTGGGCACCGTGGCTGACCGCGTAGTTGATCCCGTCGGCCAGGGACTGCTGGATGCGGCTCTCCTGCTCGCGCTCATAGCGGCTGTAATTCGGGTCGTTGCGGTCCGGGATCACGCGGATGGACAGCACCCGGGCGTGCGGGGCGATGCCGATGACCCCGTTGCCGCCGCCGTCGTGGCCGTGCCCGGCGATCAGCGACGCCATCCAGGTGCCATGCACGCCCCAGTCCGCGCTGGACGGGCTGGTGCTCACGCCGGTGTAGTCCGGGCCGGTGATGACCGAGCCGGTCAGGTCGCTGACGTGCGGGTTCACCCCGCTGTCGATGACGGCGACGGTGACCCCGCGCCCTTCGGTGTAAGCCCACACCGACGGCACGTGGAGCATGTTCAGCACCCACTGCTGGTTGTCCCGTATGGCGTCAGCCCGGGCCGGGGCGGGCAGCACGGCCAGCGACAACACGCCGGAGACGGCCAGCACGGCCAGCCCCCGCCGCAATCCGCGGGTCAGCATCCTGGCGCCCCCGGGCAGTGCGGGGTCGCGGGCCTGGACGCCAGCCGGTTCGCGACCGACTGGGCCACCCCCGCCGCCATGGAGCTCATCTCGTCCCTGGCGTAAGGATCCTGGGACACCGCCACTTGCGGCCGGTTGTCCGCATAGCCGGCCGCGTACATGATGACGTACGGGCCGTCGGTGAAGCTCACGGAGATCTGCCGGCTGTAGTCGTACAGCTTGCCCGCTGCGCCGCCGAACCTGATCACGCCGACGCCCGCGGCGACCTCGCTGGTGCCGTCTCCGCTGCGGGCCGCGGCCAGCTTCGGCTTGTCGATGCCGGAGCCGGCGCTGGTGGCGGCAGCGTCGTTCGGCATGACGGCCACTCCGACCGTCATCACGTAGCTGTGCGTGGCGTCGATGTAGGTCCCGCGGAGCACGGCCTGGCAGCCATCGCGCTGCAGTACCGCTCCCGCGGCCGCGCTGGTCACCGCCTTGGCGCAGTCCGTTTCCTGGGGCGCGATGCTGACCCGGAGCGCGTTGAGGCTCAGCGGGGTCGCGTCCTCGAGCACGGTGGCGGGCAGCTGGTAGGAGATCGTGGCCGGGAAGATCTGCCCGGCGGGCATGGTCTGCCAGCGGCGGCTGATCTCCCAGGACATGATCTGGTGCTGCTGTTCCGCGCTGAAGTGCCGGGGCAGCATATGGATAGTCAGGCCGATGGCCGAGACTACGAGCCCGGTGAGGCCGAGCAGCAGCCCGATGCTGGCGGCCAGGCGGCGGTTCTGGCCACGGCGGGGCGGGCGGCAGCCGTCGCCGTAGTCGGCGCTTTCCCGGCCGAAGCCCAGGCCCCGGTTGTAAGGGTGGCGGCGGCCGTGGTGGCCTGGGGAGGCGTGGCCGCGGCCCGGGTACGCCTGCCTGTCGCCTGGATAAGCCTGGCCGTCGCCGGGGTGGGTGTTTCCGGCGCCGGGGTGGGCGTTTCCGGCACCCGGGTACGGCTGGCCGTTGCCCGGGTAGGAGCGGCTGTCGCCCGGGTGGGTACGGTCGTCACGTGGGTGGACCTGGTCGGGCTGGTGCCCGGGAGCGCGGCGCCAGTCATCGCCACGTGTCCAGGGGTTGGCCGTCACAAGGAAAATGGTAGGGCCAGATTCCGGCCTCTTGACTGCCCGGAGGGATAAATGCCCTGGTTTGACATGCCTTTGGAACAATTGCGTGAATACCGGACGGTAACCGCCGAACCGCCCGACCTCGAGCAATGGTGGCAGCAGCGGCTGGACGAGGCCCGTGCCGAGACAGGGGCGCCCTCCCTGACGCGGCACGAGCCAGACATCTACGCCCCGGTCGAGGTCTACGACGCCGAGTTCTCCGGATCGGGCGGCGACCGGATCCGGGCCTGGTACATCCGGCCCGCGGGCGCCGGCGAGCAGACGCCCACGGTGGTCAAGTTCATTGGCTACGGCGGCGGGCGGGACCTGGCCGCCGAGCACCTGCTACTGCCCGCCCTCGGGTTCGCGGTGTTCGTGATGGACACCCGGGGCCAGGGCGGGCGGTGGAGCACTGGCGCGACCGGCGACCACCCGGGCGGACGGGCCGGCGGCCCGGAGAACGCGCAGGTGATGACCAGGGGCATAAGCCGGCCGGAAGACTACTACTACACCCGCCTGTTCACCGACGCCGCGCTGGCGGTCGAGACGGCGCGCGAGCTGGCGGGGACGTCCCAGGTAGCGGTAAGCGGGGCCAGCCAGGGCGGGGGCCTCGCGCTGGCGGCCGCTGCGCTGGTCCCCGAGCTGGTCGCGGTGTGCCACGCGGACGTGCCATTCCTGTGCGACATCCAGCGGGGCATCACGCTGGCCCCGGACAAGCCCTACACCGAGGTCCCTGAATTCCTGGCGCAAAACACCGACCTGGTGCCGGCCGTGCTCGACACCCTGCGGTACGTCGACTGCGCGCTGCTGGCCCGCCGTATTACCGCGCGTTGCCTGCTGAGCACCGGGCTGATGGACACGATCTGCCCGCCCTCCACGGTGTTCGCCGCGTACAACGAGATCGGCGCGGCCAAGGACATATCGGTGCACCCGTTCACCGGACACTCGGTGCCGGCCAGCCACGTCGAACGCCAGCTTCGGCACTTGCGCGACTTCCTGCGGTGAACGCGGATAAACTCCGGGCGTCGCGAGCTTGATAATTCCACGGTTACGACGGCGCTTTGCCCGGTTACGATTCCGGTCCGGCATGCTACCATTTCGCACAAAATGCCGGGGGAGGTCCTTTGTGACTGAAGGGAATGGCCACGTAATCGACCCGGGTGGCGACGCCCATCGCGCCCTGCAGTCGGCGGTAGCCGAGCATGGGCCGGAGGTTCTGTCCAGCACGGCCAAGATGGACGGCATCTGCCGGGAGATGCTCAGCGCCCAGCCCAATGAGGCCACCCTGATCGGGACCGCGGCCCGGGCGAATGTGCCCGCACTGCTCCAGGAGCAGATCTCCCGACTGGGCAATTACGGCGGCATTCAGTCCGTAGCCAGCACGCTGGCCAGCGCCCATGGCCTGGACCTCGCGGAATCCCTGTGGGTGGTACGCGAGTACGCGCGGGCCATGGGGCTGATCGCGGGCGGCGGGACGCGGGCGCCGCGGCGGATGAGCGGGAGTGCCGGGGCCGGGATCGCGGGCGGCGTGGCTGCGGGTGCCGGGGTTGCGGATGCTGGGGTCGCGGGGGCTGCGGGTGCTGGGGTCGCGGGGGCTGCGGATGCTGGGGCTGACACGGCGCTGAACAGGGTCGAGGAAAAGCGGGACGACCCCGGCGACACCGTGCTGAACAGGGCCGTGGAAAGACAGGACGACCCCGGCGACACCGTGCTGAGCGAGATCCCCGGGCCTGTGATCGGTTCCGGCGAGGCCAGCCCAGGCGAGACCGCCCTGGGCGAAGCCGCTGGCAGTCAGCCGGGGCCGGGTGACACGGTGCTGAGCGAGGCCGCGGCCAGCGACACGGCAACGCCGGGCGAGACAGTGCACGACAAGGCAGTACGCAGCGAAGCCCCGCCCGGCGAGGACTGGCCGAGTGACACCATCCTGGACGGAACCGCTGACGACGAGCCGGGGCCGGGTGACACCGTAATCAGTCCGGTGGGCGGTGGCCACGCTTCGCCCGTCGAGGTGCCTCCCGCCGAGGCGCCTCCTGTCGACACGCTGCCCGCCGAGGCACCTCCCGTCGAGGCGCCGCCCGTCGAGGCGCCGCCCGTCGAGGCGCCGCATAGCGCGACCGTGCTCAGC
>JBAPYC010000358.1:0-2118 GCA_049284535.1 Streptosporangiaceae bacterium | reverse complement strand
GACCGGCAGGCCGGTCAGCGCGGCCAGCGGGCCTGCCGCGGGCGCGACCTTGGCCTTGGTGCCAGTTGTGGCGCTGCTCGTGGCGCCGCCCGTCGTGGTGCTTGTGCTGGCCTTGGCGCCGGTGGCGGTGGGGCCGGTCTTGGCGGAGCAGCCGGCCAGGGCCACCAGCACCCCGCACGAGCCCGCGACGATGGCCCGCCGCGCCCAGATCCTGTTCCCGCCCATGACACTCAGCCCCGGGGCAGGGAGCTGGGCGTCTCTTCCGGCGTGGACCAGGCGTCCTGGACGTTGATCACCGTCGTCTCGTCTCCGTCCGTCGTATCCCGGGCGGCTGACGCGGCTTGCGCGGCCTGGTGGCCGTTCGCGTGACCGTTGGCGGCGGTATTGCGGCTGGTGGTAACGGCGTCGTCGGCTGCGGCCTCATCGGAGGCGGGCTCGTGGGCCGGAGCCGCGGTGGCCGGGAGCACGCGCCGGACCCTGGTGTTGGCTACGGTCAGCAGACGCCGGACCCTGGTGTTGGCCACGGTCACGGTGACGTCGTCCTGCGGCGGGGCCTTCGGCGACGGCAGCAGGACCGTGCCGAGCACGCTCACACCTATCTTGTCCAGGTGCTGGATGCTGTCCACGACCTGGTCGCTGCGGGTCCGCGGGACTTCGGTGACCAGGATGGCGGCGTCGGCCGCCTGGGCCAGGGTGTAGGCGTCGGGACCGGACTGGACCGAGGGTCCTTCGACAACGACCCAGCGGGAGTCGCTGCTCAGCTCGCTCAGCAGCTGCTCGACCGCGTCCTGCTGCAGGTCCTCGGATTGCGGCCCGGCTGTGGAGCCGGGGGCGATGACGCTCAGGCGCACCGCGGCGGCCGGGTGCCGCACGACCTTGCTGACCTTGGTGCCGCGGTCCAGCACGTCGGTCAGGCCCGGGCTGGACCGCAGCCCGGTCATGGCCGGGATCGCCGAGCCCTCCAGGTCAGCGCAGACCAGCGTGACGTTGGGCTGGTTGCGGGACAGGGCCACGGCCAGGTTGGCCGCCACCAGGCTGGTGCCCTGGCCTGGTGAGGAGCCGGTGACCAGGATGACATGGTTCCCGGTGCCCAGCGTGCCGGTGAGCACATGGGCCAGCTCGGCGAAGTCCCGGCCGGTCGGCGAGCGCGGCACGGCGACGGCCAGCTCGGGCCGGAACTTCCTCAGCGGCAGGCTCATCAGCACTGGCACGTTGAGCTTGCTGATGTCGTGGGGGCGGCGGATGCGCCGGTCCCGGCGGTCGACCAGGAAGGCCAGGAGCAGGCCGATGAGCAGGCCGGCCAGCAGCCCGCTGGGCACGATGAGCAGCAGCTTGGGGCTGGTGGGCTTGGCGGGCGGGTTGGCGTTGCTGATGATCGACCCGCCGGAGGGGTCGGCCAGCTCGGCGGTCAGGTTGGCGACCTGGCCGTTCAGCGAGCTCAGCTGGCTGTGGTCGGAGCTGAGCTGTTCCTCGGCCGAGGCCCGCTGTGAGGAGTTGTCCGGCAGGCTGTCGATCTCGGTGGCCAGCTTGGCCGACGCTGACTGCAGGGTGCCGATCTGCTTCTGCAGCGCCGTGATCTGACTGTTGGTCTCGGCCGTGGTGCTGGCGCTGCTGTAGGTCAGGTAGGCCTGCGCGAACGACTGCGCGCAGATGGCGGCCTTGTCGGCCGACGCGGCCTGGCAGGCGATGGCCAGGACCTGGGAGTTGGCCGGGACGGTCACGCTCACCCGGTTGGTCAGCTGCTGCGGGGTCTCGGTGCTGTGCATCAGCTTGGCCGCGGCCGCGGCTACGGTCACCGACTGCACCACCTGCGCCTCGGTATCCAGGTTGACCGTGCCCGAGGTGCGGCCGCCGGTTACCTGGTTAGCGGTCTGGCTGGTGGCAGTGACGTATACCGACGCGGTCGCGGTGTAGACCTTATGTGCGACCTTGTAGTATCCGACGCTAGCCACAAGGCCGATGAGGGTCACCAAGAGAATCAACCACCAGCGGCGCCGGAGCACCCTGGTGTAATCAACCAGCTGCATATCGTCGGGCCGAGACGTGTGATTAATCACGGCGCTTCCCCCAATCCGGCTCTGTCCGGTCTGCTGGGCCGGACTCGCATCAGCCGTACTC
>JBAPYC010000357.1:0-5105 GCA_049284535.1 Streptosporangiaceae bacterium | reverse complement strand
TGCGCCAGGCAACGGCAGGCGCGGTGACCGTGGCCCGGGATCCAGGATTGCGCCGGGTGACGCTGGCCCGGATCGGGGTCATCTTCACGTCCGGGGCGTTCCTGGTCATCGAGCCGCTGTACGCCCGCCACGTGCTGAGCCGGCCACCGTCCCAGTTCGCGCTGTTCGAGGCGGCCATCGGCGTCGGGGCGATCGTGACCGGGCTGGCGCTCCCGGTGATCCGCCGTCGCCTGCCGGTGACCCGGCCTGCGCTGGAGGTCATGGCGGCGGGCGCGATGAGTTACGGGCTGACGGCGGCGCTGTTCACCGGCACGCCGTGGATTCCCGTCGCGTACATCGGCGCGTTCGCGTGGGGTGCCAGCGGCACGGTGTTCTACACGGTTGCTGCCACGACCCTGCAGCGGCTCGCCCCCGCGCGAACGCTGGGCCAGGTCGCGGGCGTGATCTCCACGGCCGAGTCGACGATCGAGAACCTCAGCATGCCCCTGGCGGGTGTCCTCCTGGCCGCCACCGGGATCCGGGCGGGCGCGCTCGTCCTCGCAGCGGCGGCCGTCGCGGCCGGGGCGGGGTGTCTCCTGAAGTAGATCAGGTCACAAGCGGCGCCGCCGCGGCACCGGCGCAGGGGCACCTGTTCGATGATGTGTGGATGGAGTGGACCTTCACCGGCGAGGTGATCGAGTGGCGCGGACCGGCGCCGTACCTGTTCGTGGCCATGACGCCGGAGGAAAGCGAGGATCTCAAGGAGGCAGCCCGCGGCCTGATCTACTGGGGCCAGGTGCCGGTCCACGTCACCATCGGCGACACCGAGTTCACCACTGCGCTGTTCCCCAGGGACGGGCGCTACCTAGTGCCCGTCAAGGTGGCCGTGCAGCGAGCGGAGGCGATCGGTGAGGGCGCGATCATTGAGTTCGTGCTGCGCCTCAAGACCGCGCGCCGGGGATGACGGCGCACGCCGTCGGCGGCAGATTATCCGCCTGCGGCATGAGCGGATGGGCGGGTCGTGCCGCTAGCGTGCTTTCCGGGTACGGACAATCCTGCGTTTGCGCAAGGACTCGAGCCATTCCTGCCCGCTGAGCAGTCGCGTGGTCTTGGCCGACTTGACCTCGCCCTCGGCCGCAACTGCCATCGCGACGCTGGCAGCGGTCATATCATCGGGTGCCTCATACACGACGAGCACGTCGTACTCGCCAAACGGAAAGCCCGCCACCACGATCGTGGCTCCTAGGTCTTCCAGTGCCGACGTGATCGCTTCCTCGGGATCTTGCGGGTCCTTAAGCTGAGCCGCCATCGACTTTGCGGTATAGGAGGCCTGGTACATGAAGAGCGGCATCAAGATTCCCCTCGGGCGGGAACAGGCGAACGGATCACCTGCCAGTCCCCCTGACGTCCGGTAGCTTCTGCCGGCACGGGCAAGGCAACGGGCTAGAGACCACTGCGGTCTAAAGATCGTAGACCCGCCGTAGACGGGCGTACCAGCCTCCGCCCCGCAGACCAGCCCCGGTTAGCGGCTTGGCCGCAGGAGGGCGGCGGCCAGTTCCTGGCGGCTGCGGACGCCGAGTTTGTCGAAGACCGCTCGCAGGTGCTCCTGGATGGTGTACTGGCTGATGGCCAGCTGGCCGGCGATCTGCTTGGTGGAGTATCCCCGCAGCACCAGCCCGACCACCCGGGCTTGGGCGCCGGTCACACTGTGGCTGGCCAGGATTAGGGACGTTAGTTCGGCGGGCCCGGGCTCCTCGAGGATCAGGACGGTGGACTGCTGACTGGCGCCGTGCAGCGGTGAGGCGTGGACGGACAGCCAGTCCCCGCGGACGGTGCGCAGCCGCACGGCGGGCGCCGGGTCTTCCTCGGCGTGACCGGCCGCGGCAAGCAGGGGCAGCGGCAGCTGGCATGAGCTTGGCCAGTCGCTTTCCGGGATCTGCGCGAGCCACCGCTCCGCGGCGTCGTTCACCGAGGTGACCGAGCCGGATGCGTCGAGGATGACCACCCCATGTCCCAGCGCCGGATGGGGATCCAGGGCTTGCTCGGCCAGCAGGGCCCGGCGGAGGCCCTCGGCCACGTGCGGGGTGATCCTGGCGATAATGTTGCGGTCGCGTAGGGAGAACCCGGTGGCGCCGGCCTGCCGGTGCAGGCACATCACTCCCCAGCATGCCTGCCGGGTCCGCAGCGCCACCCGTAGTTCGTCGCCGAGACCGAGTGGCCGCATGATGGCCGCGTGCCGGGTGCTGCTGTCCCGGTCGCCGTGGGTGGCCTGATCAAGGGTCCGGACCGGGTGCGGTGCGGCGGCGAGGTCGGTGAACCGGTTGACGTCACGCCCGGCGAGCTCGTTGGCCAGGAAGGCGGGCGCCGCCTCGATGAGAGGTTCCTCGCTGATCGCCGAGGTGAACAGCAGCGTTGCCGGGTCCACGGTGGCGACGAAGGCGGCATCGACCCCGGCGACCGCCTTCAGGCGGGCGACGACCTCGCGGCGGAGCGCGGCGGCGTCCAGGCCGGCGTAGCAGCGCTCGATGAGCGCGTCCACCCGGCGCTGAAGGGGTTGGGGCGGCATAAGCCCACGGTACGGAACCGGCGGCCCGGATAACACCCCAGGAAACTGGCATGGTGGCCGCCACGCGCAGGGCGCAGCCTGGCACCATGACAACCTTCGGACTGCACCTGACCAGTTACCCAGAGCCCGACGCGGGCGGCTCAATTGCCGCGTATACGCAGGATGTCGCCTCGGCGGCGGAGAACTCCGGAGTGTTCGGCACACTGTGGCTCACCGACCACCTCCACAGCCTTGGCCCCCGGGGCCCGGCGGCCCCGGTGCCGGAATCGCATCTCGTCCTGGCCGCCGTCGCGGCCTGCACCCAGCGGCTTGACTTGGGCCTGCTCGCCGCCTCGGTGGTGTACCGGAATCCGGCGCTGCTAGCCAAGATGATCACCACGCTCGACGTGCTGTCCGGCGGCCGCGCCATCCTCGGGATCGGCGCCGGGCACCCGCGCACTCAGGCCGAAGCCGACTCCTACGGCTACGCCTTCCCGCCGGTCCGCGCCCGGATGGAGATGCTCGACCACGCGCTGGAGGTCATCCGGCCCATGATCAGCACCACCCCTGGCGGCGCCCCACCGAACTGGCCCCGGCCGCTGCGGCCTGGCGGCATCCCGGTGCTCGTGGCCGGCAGCGGCGAGCAGCGCCTGCTCCGGATCGCGGCCAAGCACGCCGACATGATCAACTTGTCGCTGCCTTCCGGGGACACCCTCGCCCGTATCCCGCACAAGCTCGACGTCCTGCGCCAGCACTGCTTGACCGTCGGCCGTGACCCCGCGCAGATCACGGTGACCTACAAGGCCACGATGGCGGTAGCCGAATCACGCGAGCAGGCCCGGGCCGCGTGGGACCGGTGGGCCCCATCATTCGGGCTGCACGAGCCGGCCGCCGAGGCGGGAGCGTTCGTCGGAGAGCCCGCCGACATCGCCGGGATGATCCTGCCCTTCCTCGACGCCGGCGTCAATCACCTTGTCGTGGAACTGGCCGGCGGCACCGGGCCGGAGTCCATCGCGCTGGCCGCGAAGGCGCTCGCCCCGCTGATGCCGTCCGCCGGCAGCTGACAGCCACGCTGACGCGATAAAGAGCAGGCTCCGCCCTGGCAGATGCCGGACGTCATAGCGAATCCGTCCCCAGGGCAACCAGGCCCGCGATAACGAAGCACCTGGCGGCCTACCGTCAGCGGCCGCCATTCTCCAGACAGCGAGAGGTAATCATGCCAGGCCACGATAATAAAGCGCTCATCCGCCGGTTCTACAGCGAAATCGACAAGGGCAACCTGAACGCCATCGACGAGCTGGTGGCCGAGAACTATCTCGACCACTCACCACCGCCCTTTCCTGGGATCGGCCCCGGCCGGGAGGGTCTCAAGCAGTCATTCCGCATGTTCTGGGACGCCACGCCCGGCCGGCATGAAATCGAGGACCAAATCGCCGAAGGCGACAAGGTTGTCACCCGGCTCACCGCCTATGGCGTACACGAACGAGACCTTCCAGGTATCCCGGCCACCGGCCGCCAGGTCAAGATGACCGGCACAGCGATTCACCGCATTGAAAACGGCAAGATCGCCGAGAAATGGTCCGACAAGGACACCCTGGGCCTCCTACAGCAACTTGGCGTCCTGCCGAAACCTTAGCCAACCGCCACCGACGGGGATCAGGCAGTTCGACGACAGGCCGTTCCGGGGACCGCTCGTTCTGGCAGTCTGGGGTGTGGCAACCTCGCGGTTGGCGGTCCGCTTTTTTCCGCCGGGATGGAGCGATCACTATGAGGAAAGGAACGCTCGTCGCTGCCATAGGAGTCCTGGCGGTGGTCTGCTCGGCCTGTTCTGGGTCGTCCCACAACTCTGCGGTTGGGCATCCCGGCACAACGAGCCTCGGTCCCGGTGGAGCGGCTTCGGGCTCTGCGTCCTCGTCGCCGGCCACCGTGCCCGCCACCCCGGAGCCGGAGGCCGCAGGCCCTGGCGCCAGCTGGACGGTCTACCACGGGAATGCTGAGGCGACCGGGGTCCAGGCCGCGCAGATCAAGCTGCTGCCATCGCGGCGGGCCTGGACTTCGCCGATCCTCGACGGGCAGCTGTATGGTGAGCCGCTCGTAGCTGACGGCCGCATCGTCGCGGCGACCGAGAACGACACTGTCTACGTGATGGCCGCGCGCAGTGGGCACATTCTGTGGTCCCGCCACCTGGCGAACCCCGTGCCATCCCGTGACCTGCCGTGCGGCGACATCTCGCCCGTGGTCGGCATTACGGGCACCCCGGTGATCGACCTGGCCCGCCACGAGATCTTCGTCGACGCGGACACCTTGATACCAGGCCCGTCGTCGTCGGGGGGCGTGGAGGCGTCGCACCGGCTGTTCGGGCTCGATCTGTTCACGGGGAAGGTCGAGCTGAGCCAGCCGGCGATGCCCAGCGCGGGCGAGGACCAGCTCGCGCAGCTGCAGCGGCCAGGGCTCGCGCTCGACCACGGTCGCGTGGTCATTGCCTACGGTCAGAACACGGGCGACTGTCCCGGCCCCAACGGTCCTGCTCATGGCTACGTCGTCTCGGTCCCGGAGACGGGCGGGCCGCTGGACTATTTCC
>JBAPYC010000356.1:0-2327 GCA_049284535.1 Streptosporangiaceae bacterium | reverse complement strand
GGTACGCGGTGACCGCCGCGCGACCCAGGCGAGGCCAAGGCTGAACAGGATGAACGGCGCCTTGACCGCGGTGGCGGCGCCGAGCAGCAGCCCGGCCACCAGCGCCCGCCCGGTCGACAGGCGGCCGGGGTCACGGGCCAGCAGCGTGGCGGGACCGAGGGCGGCCAGCGCCAGGACGGCCAGCGTCACGGCGAGCCCGTCGACATGGCCTCCCGCTATCACGGCCCACAGCATCAGCGGGTTGAGGGACCACAGCAGGTGCGCCCGGGCCCGCATCGCGGGCCGCGCGCGGGTCAGCCGGTCCAGGACCAGCACCACCGTGGCGAATCCCAGGCCGTTCCACACCTTCAGCCAGAAGACGGTCAGCGCCGCTGAGCGGCCGCCCAGTTCCGACGCCGCCCATTGCGCCGCGGTGGCCAGCGGGCCGTAAACCGAGGGGATGTTTTCCCACATGCGCGGCGCGAACTGGCCCACCGGATCGCCGCTGCGCCGGAGCTGTCCCGGCGTCATCAGGTACGGGCTGTGATGCAGGGCTGCGATGCGACCGTACGCCGCGTAGTCCAGCATGTCCGTAGACCCGATCGCCGGCACCACCGCGAGGGCGGCGGCTGCCACGAGGGCACCCGCGATCAGCCAGCGGTACCGGGGCGACCAGCCTCGCCGTACCGCGAGCAGCCCCGCTGCAACGCCCCCCACGCCGAGCAGCAGCACCGCCCACATCGCTCCCGTCACCGCGAGACCGGGAAGATGGAGATGGGCGAACCACGGCGGCCACGCACCATCGCGGCGGACCCTTACCACCCCGGCCGACGGGCCGGCCGCCCCTACCGCGATCACAATCACGAGGCTCAGGCAGATCAAGCTGAGGGCGGTAATCGCGGCAAATCGGGCAGAGCGCAGCCAACGTGTCACGATGCCTCACTTCCCCCAGGCCGGGCGAGAGTTCTATACGTGGCAAACGGAACGCTACCGGAGGGATCCCAGCAAGGGGGCCGGATTGCTAGCTGTGGCGGGTGGCGGCGCGGGTCAGCAGGGAGCGCACGATGCGCTGGTGCACCGGCGTGACCCGGGCCCACAGCAGGCGGGCAGGCAGGTTGCGCTGCTGCACGAACGTGGCGAACAGCAGCCCGTCCCGGTCGCGCCGGAAGAGCAGCTCAGCCGGCATGCCGATCCGCGAGCCGGCACCGAGCAGGACGAAGTCCGGGGTGCTGCGCCGGATCTCCCAGCCGAGCACCCGCTGGGCCGAACGGGCCGGCCCGAGCCGCAGGCCCAGCAGCTGCCAGCCGCGGCGGAGCTGGCGCCGCATGGATGCGGGAGCACCCTCGATCATGGCGCGGGCCCACTGCTCGGGGGTGCGGTCCCGGGCCGGGTCCAGGCCCGGATCGACGGCGAAGGCGTCGGTATAGTCGACCCGGGCCAGGGTGCTGAGCGCGCGGCTGTCCGCGGGCAGGACGATCTGGCGGACCCGGGCGGCGGAGCGGTCGGGTGTGTCGGTAGCCATGACGATCTCCCTCCTCATCCATACAGTACTGTATGGATGAGGAGGCGCCAGCGGCCGGCCTGGCGGCGGGGACACCGCGTGGATCAGAGCGGCGGCGTCTGGGCTGGCGGTGGCGGCACCGACGCTTATAGCCGGGGGTCCACGGGCTCGGACTCCAGGGCGAGGACGGCGAAGACGCATTCGTGCACGCGCCACAGCGGCTCGCCGCGGGCCACCCGGTCCAGGGCCTCCAGGCCGAGGGCGTACTCGCGCAGCGCCAGCGAGCGCTTGTGGGACAGGCCGCGCTGGCGGAGCCGCTCCAGATGGGCCGGCTCGGTGTAGTCCGGGCCGTAGATGATGCGCAGGTACTCCCGGCCGCGGACCTTGAGCCCGGGCTGGACCAGGCTCCCCGAGTTATGGGCCCCGGACCCCTGGGCCCCGGACCCTTGGGCCCCGGAGTCACGGCCGCGGGTCAGGTTGGCGGCCGGCTTGACCACCATGCCCTCTCCCCCGGCGCCGGTCAGCTCCTCCCACCAGCGCACCCCCGCCGCCACCGATTCTGGGTCGCCGGTCTCGACGGCCAGGCTGCGGGTGGTGGTGATCAGGTCCGGAGCGGCGGCCGCGAGGCGGGTGGCGGTTTCCAGGTGCCAGGCGTGCGGGCGCTCGTGGTAGACGGCACCCTCGGTGGCCAGCAGCTGGAACGGGGCCAGCCGCACCCCGGCCAGGCCATCGGTGCGCCAGCAGTAGCGCAGGTAAGCGGCGGTGAACGCCTCGGCGTTCACCTGCCGGGATCTGGTGCGATCCAGCAGGTCCGTTACCTGCGGGCCGCCATCGGGCAGGTTCCGGG
>JBAPYC010000355.1:0-2166 GCA_049284535.1 Streptosporangiaceae bacterium | reverse complement strand
CATTCATCGAATCCGCGCTAGCCCCGCAGGAGCCCGGCACGAGCCCCGCAGCCCCCGCACCCGCGGAACTGGGGCGCGGTTGCTAACGGTGCCCCTCTTATGGCCCCGCCGCCACAACGACGCCCCTAGCGGCCCAGGCGCCCCCCGCGCCGACGCCAGCGGCGGGCCACCCTACCCAGGGTCGACCCGCCGCAGCGAGGAACTAACCACCAAACGGGAGCTACTGCTCGCCGAAGGACTTGATCTCAGCCTCCTCGGCCTCGCTCAGCTCGCGCGGGGCGTCGCCCTTTTCGCGCTTGGTGTTCTGCACCTGCTCCCGGATCTGCTCCACGATCTCGGGGTTGGCCAGCGTGGTGATGTCACCGACGTCGGTGAAGTTGGACGTGGCCGCGATCACCCGGCGCATGATCTTGCCGGACCGGGTCTTGGGCATGTCCGGCACGATCCAGATGTTCTTCGGCCGCGCGATCTTGCCGATGTCGGTCTCGATCGCCGTCTTGACCTTGGCCTCGATCTCGGCGCTGGGCTCGATGCCTGGCTTGAGCGAGATGTACATCTCGACCGCCCGGCCGCGCACGTCGTCGACGACCGGCACCGCGGCCGCCTCGGCGACCTCCTCCACCACCAGCGCGGAGGACTCGAGTTCCTTGGTGCCGAGCCGGTGGCCGGCCACGTTGATCACGTCGTCGACCCGGCCCAGGATGCGGTAGTAGCCGTCCTCGGCCTGGAGCGCACCGTCCCCGGCGAAGTAGGGCCAGTCGTGCCAGTCCTTGCTGTCCGGGTCCTTGTTGTACTTGGCGAAGTACGTGGACACGAACCGCTCGGGCTGGCCCCAGATGGTCTGGAAGATGCCGGGCCACGGGTTGCGGATGCAGATGTTGCCCGCCTTGCCGCTGCCCTTCTCGATCTCGTTGCCGTCCTCGTCGAGGATTGCCGGGTAGATGCCGAGCGCGGCCGGCCCGCAGCTGCCGGGCTTCATGGCGTTCAGACCGGGCAGCCCGGTGCCGAGGAAGCCGCCTGTCTCGGTCTGCCACCAGGTGTCCACGAGGACTGCCTTCCCCTTGCCGACGGTGTTGTAGAACCACCGCCAGACCTCGGGCTCGATCGGCTCGCCCACCGTGGTCATGTGCTTGAAGTTGAAGTCGTACTTGGCCGGCTCGTCAGGGCCGACCTTGCGCAGCATCCGGATGGCCGTGGGCGAGGTGTGGAAGATGTTCACCCCGAGCTGCTCGGCGATCCGCCAGGGGCGCCCGGCGTCCGGGTAGTTCGGCGTGCCCTCGTAGATCACGCTGGTAGTGCCGAGCGAGAGCGGACCGTAGACGATGTAGGAGTGGCCGGTGATCCAGCCGATGTCGGCCATGCACCAGTACGTGTCGTCCGGGTGGATGTCCTGGTAGAACTTGGACGTCCCGGCCACGTAGGACAGGTACCCGCCGGTGGAGTGCTGGCAGCCCTTGGGGCGGCCGGTGGTGCCGCTGGTGTACATCAGGAACAGCGGCGCCTCGGCCGGCATCGAGACCGGCTCCACCACCGCGCCGCGGTGGCTGGCCAGCAGCTCGTCCACGAAGAAGTCCCGGCCCTCGACCATCTCGGTCTTGGCCGAGTACTGGCCCGGGTAGCGCCGCCAGACCAGGACCTTCTCGATCTCCTGGCCTTCCTTGCTGGCCGCCGCGACCGCCTCGTCGGCCTTGACCTTGTGGTCGAGCAGGTCGCCGCTGCGGTAGTAACCGTCCATGGTAATCAGGACATTGCTGCCGGAGTCGGCGATGCGGTGCCCGCAAGCGCCACCGCTGAACCCGGCGAATACCTGGGAGTGGATCACGCCCAGCCGGGCGCAGGCCAGCATGGTCACGGGCAGCTCGGGCACCATCGGCATGTGCAGGGTGATCCGGTCGCCCGCCTGGACGCCGAGGTCCTGGAGCACCGCGGCGAACTCGTTCACCCGGCGGTAGAGCTCCTGGTACGTGATCACGGTGTCGCCGGTGTCCTCGGGCTCGGGCACCCAGATCAGCGCGGCCTTGTTCCGGTCCCTGGCCAGGTGCCGGTCGACGCAGTTGTAGCTGGCGTTCAGCTTGCCGCCGACGAACCACTTCCAGAACGGCGGGTTGCTGGTGTCCAGGGTGGTGTGCCAGTACTCGTCCCAGTGCAGCAGGTCGGCGTATTCCC
>JBAPYC010000354.1:0-3169 GCA_049284535.1 Streptosporangiaceae bacterium | reverse complement strand
GCTCATGGACGTCCGGATGCCCGGCCATGACGGCATCGAGGCCACCCGCGACATCGTGGCCGCCGGGCTGCCGTGCAAAGTGCTGATCCTGACCACCTTCGACCTCGACGACTACGTCTACGCCGGGCTGCGCGCCGG
This sequence comes from Streptosporangiaceae bacterium, assembly GCA_049284535.1. GTDB lineage: Bacteria > Actinomycetota > Actinomycetes > Streptosporangiales > Streptosporangiaceae > Palsa-504. The sequence continues at coordinate 3,031 of JBAPYC010000354.1, read as the reverse complement.
CGCCAGCGGGTTCCTGCTCAAGGACACCCAGCCCGCCAGCCTGGTCGCCGCCATCCACACCATCGCCGCCGGCGACGCCGTCCTCGCGCCGAGCGCCACCACCCGTCTCGTCCGCCAGTTCGCGGTCAGCCCGGAACCCGGGCTATCCGGCAGCCACCCCGCCGCCCAGCTACGGCAGGCGCTCACCAGCCGTGAGCAGGACGTCTTCGCCCGCATCGCGGCGGGCATGTCCAACAGCGAGATCGCGGCCAGCTTGTTCCTGTCCGAGGGCACAGTGAAGATCCACGTCGGCCGGATCCTGGCCAAGCTCGGCCTGCGCGACCGCGTCCAGGCCGTGGTGCTCGCCTATGAATCCCGGCTGATAACCCCCGGGACTCCACCCGAGGAACCCAGCCAGCCGCACTGACCAGCGCCAGCGTCCCGGCCAGGGGATGCTGGCGTGCCTATGCCTGCAGGCATAGCAGCGAGGCGGACCGTGGCCTGAGGGCAGATGTGGGAGCGCGCCCGGCCCCGTAGCGTTCGGATCCCTGGCCTCATCCGGTCATCTGGACCCGGACGGAGAATTCACATGGATACGCCTTTCCGGGCACGCCTGCGCCTGCTGGCCCTTTTCCTGCCGCTTACCGCCGTGCTTTATATCAGCGCCGAGGCGCTGGATCCCAAGGGCACCGATCGGTTGATCAACACCACGGCGGCCGCGTTCCAGGTACTGCCCATCGCGGCCGGTCACCCGGCTCAGCTCTACGTCTCGGGCTCGCTCTCGATCGCGGCGCTCGGGGCGCTGGCCGTCTCGTACGCGGCGATCGCCGCGCTGGTCCGGGGCCGCGGGTGGGTCATCGCCACCGCCGCGGCGGCGCTCGGGGCCCTGGGCGCCTTCTGCGGCGCGATCGTCAACGTCCTGGTCGGGGTCAACCTGGCCGCCGCCGCGTCAGCGCACATCACCCGCGACGCGGCCGCGCAATTCCTGGTGACATCCTTTAACTCAGCGTCCAGCCTGGCGTTCACGTATCTCTATTTCGTTACCGAGTACACCGCGCCGGTCCTCATGGGAATCGCCCTGTGGCGGAGCCAGAACGTGCCGCGCTGGCTCGCGGTCCTGTTCACCGCCGGCCTGGAGATCGCCGAGACGCAGTCAGCGAAGGGACCCGTCGTCATCTGGTTCATGCTGCCGTTCGCGGTCGCGATGGTTCTGCTGGCGGCACGGATCTGGCAGGCGGCTGCCCGGCCGGCCAGTCACATCGCAGGGCCGGCCATCAATCCAGCCCAGGAGAGAACATGACGACCACTCTGGCTGGTCGTCAAAGGCCTCAGGCCCTCCCCATCACAGCCGGAACGACCGCGGGGCAACTGGCCAGAGTCACCCGTGGTGAGGGGCGCGCTATAGGCCTGACGGGTGCACGCTGAGGATGGCTTGGCCCTTCCGGGGCACCAAGCCGTCCCGGAACCAGGAGTACAGCGTGACATCTTCCTACGAAATCCGCATCACGGGCGTCCTGCCGCCGGAGGCGCTGGTCGATTTTGAGGACCTGACCGCCGCGGTCGAGCCCGTGGAGACCGTGGTGCACGGTGCGCTCCCTGACCAGGCGGCGCTGCACGGCCTGCTCGCGCGGCTCGAGATGCTCGGCGTGCAGGTCCTGGAGGTGCGTCGCTTGCGCGACCAGGCCCCGCATGACCGGCTCCACGATCCGCCGCGGCCCCGGTCGGGAAGCGAGGACGCCCTGTAGGAGCCGTCAGCACCGCGCGCGACCGTCGGCGCCGCCCCGCGTAGGTGCTGCGGCGTACCGGACCAAGACCACCCTCCAGGGGTGATGAGCGGGACGGCCATGATCGTCATGCTCGGCACAGGCCGCTGTACGGCCAACTGGGGCAGGCCGTGCAGCGGCCTTAAGTGACCAACTGCATCCACCCGGCGGGGGTGATGAGCCCGACCGCGTGAACGGAGATACTTCTCGGCGACAGGCGCCGGCGCGGTGCCGGAAATAAAGGAGAAGGATATGGCTTATCCGCTGCTGAACGTCTTCTGGACGATCTTCGAGGTCTTCCTGTGGGTCATGTGGTTCTGGATTCTGATCACCGTGTTCATCGACATCTTCCGCAGCCGCGACCTGTCGGGCTGGGGCAAGGCCCTGTGGTTCCTGTTCGTCCTGCTGATCCCGCTCGTCGGGGTGGTCGTCTACCTGATCGTCCGGGGTGGGGAGATGCACGAGCGGACTGCGCAGGTGGCACAGGCCCAGGAAGCTGCGTACGGCAGTTACGTCGCGCAGAACGGAACTTCGTCGTCCAGCGCCGCCGATCAGCTCACCAAGCTGGCCGACCTGCGTGACCGCAACGTCATCTCCGCCGAGGAGTTCGACCAGGCCAAGGCCAAGATCCTGACCTCCTGACACGGGCAGTACTGTGGCCAGGCAGTGGCAGCAGCCGTCACTACGGTGACGGCTGCTGCCTGACCCATGCGGCGGGCGGAAAGCCGCTGCAGCTTGGGGTCAGAGTGGCGCGGGTCACATCTGGTGGAGCTGGCGAGCGCGGCGCACGGCCTCGTTCCGGCTCGCGACGCCCAGCTTCCGGAAGCTGCTCTTCAGATGGCTCTTCACTGTGTTGACCGAGACGAACATCTCCGCGGCGATCTCGGCCGTGCCCAGCAGCTCGGACACATGACCGAGCACCTCCCGCTCACGGTCGCTGAGCTCGTCGACGACCAGGGGCACGTCCCGCCCGGAACGGAATCGCTGGTCCGGGAGCAGCTGCGGCTCGCGCCCCGCGGCCGGATCGGGCATGGCCGGGCCGTCGCGCGTGACCGGTGCGGCGCCTAGCAGCTCCCGGCCAGCCCGGGCCAGGCCGGGATGACGCTCCATTCCGTGCCCCAGCCACTCCTGATGCAGAACGAACGGCAGCCGCCACTGCTCGGGTTCGGCAAGCCGCAGAGCATGCTCCAGACAGCGACGGGACCGCTCGCCGTCACCGGTCAGCTGAGCGATGCGGGCCTCGACCAGCCACGCCTCAAGGCAGCGGTGATCCGGTGCCTGGGCCGGCC
>JBAPYC010000353.1:0-6060 GCA_049284535.1 Streptosporangiaceae bacterium | reverse complement strand
CTGTTGTCGGCGGTGTTGAGCAGCCAGCCGCCGAACCGGGTGCCGTTCGGCTGCATCATCGGCGCGGTCATGGTGGTGCCGGCCACCTTCAGGATGCCCAGGCCCCAGGGGCTGTGCACGAGCAGCTCGGCGGTCCCGTCGCCGTCGTAGTCTGCGGCGGGCCCGAAGCTGTTGTCGGCGGTGTTGAGCAGCCAGCCGCCGAACCGGGTGCCGTTCGGCTGGACCACGGGAGCGGTCAGGGCGCCGCCGGACAGCTTGAGCACCCCGATGCCCCAGGGACTGGAGACGAAGATCTCGGCGGCGCCGTCGCCGTCGTAGTCGGCGATGAGGCCGAGGAACTGGTTCTGGGTGGTGTCCAGGTTCCAGCCGCCGATGAAGGTGCCGTTGGCGGTCATTCCTGTCGAGGTCAGCGCGCCTTCGGCCAGCTCGAGGAAGCCGATGCCCCAGGGGCTGGTGACCAGGATCTCGTCGCGGCCGTCGCCGTCGTAGTCGGCGACCGGCCCGAAGGTGTTGTCGGCGGTGTTGAGCAGCCAGCCGCCCAGGCGGGTGCCATTAGGGACCATGGTGACCGCGGTCATGGTCCCGCCCTCTTCCTTCAGCACGCCGATGCCCCACGGGCTGCTGACGAGAATCTCGTCCTGCCCGTCGCCGTCCAGGTCGCCGATCCGGCTGATTCGTGTTTGCAGCGCCTCAAGGAGCGCTGCGCCGTTGGGGCTGCCCCAGCCCGTGCACGCATCCCAGCCTGTCCCGACGGGGTAGCCCGTCGTCCCGGCGAAGCTGTTGTTGCCGGGCCCTGGGGAAGCGACGATGTCGCGGCAGACGGATGATCCGAGCTCGTAGAGCTGGGGATTCAGGAACCCGACTGGCTCGCCGAGCGCCGCGTTGATGACGGCGATCAAGCCCGCCCACAGCGGGGACGAGCCGCTGGTGCCGTTGCCGACCTGCGGGCTGCCACCCACGTAGATGCCGGCGTAGCCGGAGTTGGGGCTGGCGTTGCCCGCGACATCCGGGACTCCCCGGCCGACGTGATGATCGGGATTGACTGACGCGGGCACGGCGGCCGCCTCCTGGTAGGAGGGCTTGGCGAAGAAGTAGCTGACGCCGCCGCCGCTTGCGCCCGTGTCGTCATTCCAGGCGTACTCGGTGAACGACGTGCCGTTCACGTTGCCGATGCTGGTGCCGCCGACGGAAAGCACCCACGGGTCGCTTGCGGGATACTGGACATGCGCCTTGCCGTCCCCTGTCTTTGATTGCGCCCCGGTGTCTCCTGACGCAATGCAGACCGTGACGTTCTGGATCGCCGCGTCCTGGAACGCCATGCTCGCCGCGGTGAGCCAGCTCGAGCTGACGCCGTCCGTGGCCAGCGTCGGCGAGTCGTCGCCGTTGGCGACGTAAAAACTTGAGGAGAGGACCTGGCAGGTCGGATCGCCTGCCCGGGGATGAATAACCCGGTTGACCAGGTCGATCCAGCCCGCCTGAGAGTAGGTGGTGAAGTAGACCGCCACGTCCGCGCCCGGCGCACCCATCGCGGCGATGCAGATGTCCTGCGTTGTCTCGAAGTCCGCGCTTCCGTTATTGCTTGCGTCGACGGAGATGGAGGCCACCGTCGGCGGGTGCCCACCGAAGGTGGCGCTGATGTCCGACTCTATGTAACCCGCCTCAGAGAAGATGGCGATCGTCTGGCCGGCGGCGGGGTTCGGCGGGAAGTTGTAGAGCTTCGGGATCGTGGCAACTGGGATCGGCTGGGTGTCCGGCGGGTCCCCGTTGTTGCGCTTGGTGACCCGGCGGTTATCGAGGCCGAAAACCCCCACGATGATAGGGGCGAGATCCCCGGGCACGTAGATGACACCGTCACGGCCGCGGTAAGACTCCCGCACCGGCCCCTGGCCCGGGCGCGGCGTGACCTCATGTTCATAGGTCTGGAGTGCCACCGCGAATGCCTCGCTCATCTGCGGCACCGTTCCCGAGGCTTTTACGGTCCGCGCCGCCGTGTCGGTCTCGACGACGTGAAGACCGTGCGAGGTGACGAACTCATCTACTTTCGCGATGTCGTCATCGGCGGCGCCGTACCTGGCCGCGAAGTCCTCGTGGGAGAGACGGCGACGCTGCATGCGCGGCGTGCGCGCGTAATGCGAGAAGTCCGGTACCGGGGGACCGCCTGGCCGCCTCCGCAGGACGATGCTCACAGTGAAGGTCTCGCCCGGGTCCGCCGGACCGGTGACCGCGGCGCCCGGCGAGGGATGACGCTCGCTGCCGTCGAGCACGACATAATCAGCAGGTAGATCTGGCATGTGAAGCCCCCCTTATTTCCAAGACCAACCGATACATCTGCCACGACAGGTGATCGCCGCACCGGCTCCGTTCCGTCACGCGAGCGCGCAGCATCCTGGCGTCGGCCAGCCCGGCGTCAAGGGCGTCAGCAGGCCGGGTTCGCCCGATGCGGATTCGCCTCCGCGCCGCAGATGTCCGCTACCTTTGACAGAGCTAGCCCGGCTACTCGTGATACACGCACGGCATCAGTAAATGGTCGAGGTAGACGTAGGGATGCTCAGAATCCAGGGCGCTTCGCTCTACCACACGCAGCACCCATCCCGGGTCGCCCGCCATCATGGCCAGCAAGACACTGAGCATCTGACCGAGCCTCCGCATCGCCGCACCCGCCCCGCCCGGCGAAGACACTAAGGCCTTCATCGCTGACTGTGACGCCCGGCTCGCCCGCTACCAGGCCGCCCTTGACGCCAGAGCCGACCTGCAGGCTGTGGCCGAATGGACCCGCCAGGTCAAAGCCGAGCGCGCCGCCGCGCTCGCCCGCGACGCCAGCCAGAACCGCAACACGACCGTCCGCCAGCTCACCGAAGACGACATCCGCGCCCCACCCCGGAACGCGACACCTCGAGCGCCACCGGCACCCCGAACGCCCGCCCCGCCTTGACGTACATCAGCGCCTCGGTCAGCGCGTCCTGCCCGTCGAAGTCAGCGGCCAGCCACCAGCACCTGTCGCCGTCCAGCAGCGGATAAACGCCGACGTGCGCATCGCCCTTCAGGTGAGCAGCCAGTACATCCGCGGTGAGCGGCAGGTAGTCCCGCTTCTCATGCGGGATCCCGCGCTGCCACCCGCCGCGCACCGCCGGGAGCCAGCCCTTCCAGCCAGTACGGGAATTCTCGATCCGGGTGGCGTAGATATCGGTGCGCGCCGCGAACAGCGTCCGGAAGAACGCCACCTTCGCCTCATTGGGTGAGTCTTTGTGGACCGGTCCCGGCGGCGCATCGAAGAAGCTGGCCTGTGCCGGACCGGGCGGCGTGGCCTGCCGCGGGCTCAGCTCCAGCATCTTCAGCAGGCGCGTGTTCTCCGTCCGCAGCCGTGCCAGCTCCGCGGCCACAGCCACGGGAATCTCCGTCACGCCGACACCATATGCAACCCGCGGCCGGTCCGATTACGGGCCCAGGCTAATCAAGCGTGATCGAGGTCATCGCGGTGCGCGATGCGCGCCAGATGAACGGGCCGGGCTCGGAGATCAGCGCCTCGACGCGGCGCCATTGAGTCATGAACACTTCGAGCTGGCCCCATTTGGTCTGCGCGTCCCGCTGGTTGAGGGCCACCATCTTCGCCTTGTTCTCCCGGACGGCGGTGATCTCGTTGCGGTTCTGGCTGATCATGCTGTCGCGGGTGATGATCAGCCAGCCCCGGGCAGCTACCTGCGGTATCCAGTCCGGGTCGAGCACGTCAGGACTCGTGATGGGGCACGGTGCGCGCTGCCGCTTGTGGATGACGGCGCCTGGGTCGCCGGGATAGGTCACGTCGTTGCGGAGGCCGGCGAGGATCTTGCCGAGCCCCAAGACGTCAGCATCGACATAGAAGCGGACTTGGGCCGCACGCGGGCTCATGCTGCTGCGCGCTGCGACAGCTCATAACTTTGCGCCCACCGCACCGTGTCCATGTCAAGGCCGAAGTCCTCAGCGACTTCCTCAAGGGATGCGCCGCCGTCGAGTTCACCGGCGATCGCCTCGGTCGAGATCCCACCGACCGCGGGTACGCCGAAACGCACCAGCGGGCTGACCCGGACTGGCGATGCCGGGTCCTCGTGCGGACGCCAGCCCGCCGGCTCGTCCCCGGACCAGTCCACCCGCTCATAGAACTCCTCTCCTGGCGCCGTCAGGACGATCTGGCCGTTCGCGACCGCGACCAGGCAGAACTCGGGATCGAGATCGCTGCGGTCCTGCAGGTCGATCAGCAGCTGGCGGCCAGAGCCGACATACGGGCGCCGGTCGGCGAGCGGATAGGGCACCTGGTACTCGTCACGGAGCCGGTCGATGAAGTCCCGTAGCTCCTTCAGCGGCACGTCGTGGTCGCGCCGGTAGGTCCGCAGCAGGCCGGCCTCGATGAATTCGGCCCATGTGACGTTGCGCGATCCCGTGGGCTCGAAGCGGATCACCGGCCGGTAGCGGGGCGGCCGGCCTTCCAGCCACCAGTGCAGCGTCGACGGGGCGACCCGCAGCAGGCGCGCGGCAGCCGCCTCGGTGTACATCTCGCGTTCGAGGATGGTGACGCTCACGCGGCTAGTGTGACATGCCGCCGCGCCTCGTCCTACGATCCGCTTCCTCAAGGAGTCCGTTTTGCTTTCCGGCGGCCCCGGCAGCGCTGGCCCTTGCTACAGATGGTGTTTCCTCTGTGTTCTATGTGGCAACTGGGGTGCGTGATCGAAACGCTTCTCGTATTAGGGCTGCCGGAGAGATCCGGGGTGCCACGGCACCCGAGCTGGGTGACGGTCCTAGCGCGAGTCCCGGTACTGATGTGCTGGCGGCCTGGGCGGAACAGAGCCACCGTCAGACAGCAGAGCCGGGGCGTGGCCGGTTGCGGTTCGCGTTCTACGGGCGGGTGTCGACCGAGGAGTGGCAGGATCCGGTGACATCGCGGTCGGCTCATAACACGCAGCCACCCCTTCCGGATCTTGACTGGACCACGCCGCCGAAGCGCGCATCGCGAGCTCCCACACATCCTTGCTGGGTGTCGAGGTTCCGAGTGTCGCAGCAAGATCCACAGCCGCACGATACCTCACGCGGTGGTGAGGGCCCCGCACCTGAATCCTCGAGGATCGAACCGAACGCCAGGATCCCAGGCCTCGGGCCGCGGTCGGCCCGAGACGATGACTGTGACGTGACCGCGCGCCAGCCGTCGGCCGACGGTCCCAGGCCGGCTGCCGGCCGTTTATCTACGGAGTTGGGGGATACGGGGCGTGCCCCGGTCCGCCTACCTTCCAGGAATGCGCGGCATCCCGATGCTGCGAGGCCGCTGGCACTGTCATCCAGGATCGGGGGGTCCCGCAGCCGCTCATCAGGCGTTCTACCCGTTGCCGACGATGCGGAGGATTCATGACCAGTCCCATGCGGACCATCTCGCTGCCGTCCGGAGACCAGATCCCGGTGCTCGGCCAGGGCACCTGGGGCCTCGGCGAGAGCCGGGCTCGTCGCAGCTCGGAGATTGCCGCGCTGCGCCGTGGTCTGGACATCGGCATGAACCTGATCGACACCGCCGAGATGTATGCGAACGGGGAGGCGGAGATACTCGTCGGTGAGGCTGTCGCCGGCCGCCGCGAAGAGGTCTTCCTGGTCACCAAGGTATTGCCGGACCACGCGACCCGGGAGGGCACGGTACAGGCCTGCCAGGGCAGCCTGCGGCGGCTGAACACGGACTCGATCGATCTGTACCTGCTGCACTGGCGCGGGCCGGTGCCGCTGGCCGAGACCCTCGAGGCCTTCCGCGATCTGCGGAACGCCGGCATGATCAGGAATTGGGGGGTCAGCAACTTCGACGTCTCGGATCTGGACGACCTGATGTCGTTGCCCGGCAGCGTGCACGTCGCCACCGATCAGGTCCTCTACAACCTGAGCCGGCGTGCTCCGGAGTTCGACCTGTTCCCGGCCTGCCGTGAGCGCGGCATCCCGATCATGGCGTACTCGCCGGTCGAGCAGGGGCGGATTCTCGGCAACCCGGTGCTGCGTGACATCGCGACCCGGCTCGACGCCTCTCCCGTCCAGGTCGCGCTGGCCTGGGTGCTGCGC
>JBAPYC010000352.1:0-7587 GCA_049284535.1 Streptosporangiaceae bacterium | reverse complement strand
GCCACGGGCCGCCGTCCATCAGCCGCCGCATGTACTCGATGACCGCGTCGATGATGCTGACCGCCTGCCGCCGGGTTTTGGCGGCGGCCACCTCCCGGCCGCCCTCGCCGGCCAGCGAGGTCAAGATGATCACGTAGAGCCGGTCGAAGGAGGTATCCGACAGCCGCAGCAGGGCGTCGTTCTGGCCGATCCACTCGCGGCTACGCCGCCGGCGCATGACCTCGAACCCCGGCGGGCCGTCGCCGCCGTAGAACAGCCCGGCCAGGTCCCGGCGCTGCCAGCAGCCCTCGAGATAGGCGCGCGCCCCCGCCGAGAACAGCTCGAACGGGTCGGTGACGCCCTTCTTCCTGGCGTCGGCCACCGCCTTGCTGGTGGCGGCCTCCTGGGCCCGCTGGTGCTCCTGCCACAGCGCGATGAACATCTCGCTCTTGCCGCCGAAATGGTGATAGAGGCTGCCCACGCTGGACCCGGCCCGCTCGACCACGTCGGCGATGCTGGCCTCGGCGAAGCCCTGCTCGGTGAACACCTGGCGGGCCGCGTCCAGCAGTGCCCGCTGAGTCTCCGCCGTCCTGGCCCACTGCCAGGACCCGGCGGCGGCCTTCCCGCGCGGGGGCCTTGCCGTCGCTTCCACCGAGACTCCCTGCCCTGTAGCCCTCTGCCCGGCAACCCTTAGCAGAATCAGATTCTAGGAGTGTATCCGGCTGCGCCGGCCGGCCCTAGTCCTGACCCGAGGCGGTCTTGACATGAGGCCAGCGCTCTTAGAGGCTAATTCCAGAAGAAGATTCCATTATCGGCCGGCCGGCCGCCGCCGGGAAAGGGTCTGGTGAGCTGCCATGGCACGACTGGACGGGCGGGTCGCGATCGTCACCGGCGCGGGCCGGGGCATCGGCAGGTCGGTCGCCCGGCTGCTGGCCAGCGAGGGGGCCTCGGTCGTGGTGAACGATCTGGGCGCCGCGGTCGACGGCTCCGGCCAGGACTCCGGCCCGGCGCACGACGTGGTGGCCGAGATCGAGGAGGCCGGCGGCAAGGCCATCGCCAGCAGCGCGGACATCTCCAGCCATGCCGCCGCCGAGAACCTGATCGGCGCGGCCATCGAGCAGTTCGGCCGGCTCGACGTGCTGGTCAACGTGGCCGGCATCCTGCGCGACCGGATGGTCTTCAACATGACCGAGCAGGAGTGGGACGACGTCATCCGGGTGCATCTGAAGGGCTCGTTCAACACGACCAAGTTCGCCTCCGCGCACTGGCGCTCGCTGCGGGACTCCTCGGCACAGAACCGCATCATCAACTTCACCTCGGTCTCCGGCCTGCACGGCGCGCCCGGCCAGCCGAACTACGCCGCGGCCAAGATGGGCATCGTCGGGCTGACCTACTCCTCGGCGAATTCGCTGGCCAAGTACGGCGTCACCGTGAACGCGATCTCGCCCGGCGCCGCCACCCGGATGACCGACTCGGTGCCGACCGGCCGGCGCCGGGCCCGGGCCGCTTCGGCCGACGAGCGCTCACCGGACAACGTGGCCCCGGTCGTGGCCTACCTGGCCTCCGAGCGCTCCGGCTGGATCACCGGGCGGGTGATCCACTCCAGCGGCTATGAGGTCTCGCTGTACAGCAACCCTGAGCCCGTCATCCGTCTCATCGGCACCAGCCCCTGGGACGCTGAGACCCTCGGCGACCAGGTGGAGCGCTCCTTCGGCCCCCACCTCGGCCGCGAGCCCTGACCGGCCTGGTCCCGAACGCCGGCGTTCCCGGCCGGATCCTGATGACAGTTGCTGCCATCACATAGGATCGGGCCGTGAGCCGATGGCAGCCCAACGCGCGGGGACGGCTCGAGCGGGCCACGCTTGAGCTGTTCGCCGAACGCGGGTACGAGCAGACCACGGTGGCCGAGATCGCCGGCCGGGCCGGGCTCACCGAGCGGACGTTCTTCCGGCACTTCGCGGACAAGCGCGAGGCGCTGTTCTCGGGTCAGGGCGCGCTGGAAGAGCTGCTGGTGAACGCGGTGGCTGCCGCCCCGGAGGGGGCCGCGCCGATCGACGCGGTGGCGGCCGCACTGGCCGCGGCGGGCGCGCAATTCGCCCAGCGCCGCGAGGACCTGCAGCTGCGCCAGGCCATCATCGCCACGCACCCGGAGCTGCGGGAGCGCGAGCTGATCAAGCTGGCCTCGCTCGCCTCGGCCCTGAACGGCGCGCTGCGCCGCCGCGGGGTAACCGACTACGCCGCCAGCCTGGCCGCCGAGGCCGGGACGGCCGTGCTCCGGATCGCGGTGGAACGCTGGCTCGGCCAGGCCAGCCCGGATGACCTGGGCGACATCATCCAGGCCTCGCTGGCCGAGCTGAAGGCCGTGACCGCGGGCGCCGGCTAGCCCGCCGGGTAATGCGCCGGCACCGCACCGACGACGGCCAGGCACTCCACGAAGAAGTAGATGCCCTTGAAGAACTCGAGCAGGTTCCCGTCCTGCAGGGTCATCTTCCGGTACATGACCGTGCGCTGCGCGTCGTACCCATCGTGCAGCGCCTTCCAGTCCCGGTAGTCCATGCCGAGGACGTAGCTGGCCGTCACCGGGTCGTCCCGGCCCAGGATCCGGCAGTCGGTGACCGCGCCTCCGTGCCACTGCACGAACAGGTAGGCCGGGCCGCGGCCGCCTCCGCCGTCCCCGCCGTCCGGGCCGGCGTCGTGGCAGCCGAGCGCCCAGGACGCCGGGTACATGCTCTTGATCAGGTCGAAGAAGTCCCAGTACTCACCGAGCTTGGCCGCCCGGGCCTGCGGCGACGGCCCGGCCGTGAGCGCGTCCCGGACCGCGTCGGCCCACGGCTTTGAGAAGAAGTCCGGCGTTGTCATGGTGGTCATGGCTCACCCGCCCGCCAGCACGGGCTGCACCTTCTCGAGCAGTCCCTCCAGGTCGGGCGGCAGGCCGATGCCCACGTCGTTCAGTTTGCGCCGCAGCTGCTGGAAGAACAGCACCCGGACCTCCTCGTCGGTCCAGCCCAGCGGCTCGTAGTAGACCCGCCGGCTGACCACGCCGGATACCGACAAGATGGTGCGCAGGGTGTCGTGGATCTCGTTGATCATGGTCGGGTCCTTGCGCACCGCGTCCTGCAGGTAGCGCATGCCGCCCTGGACGTGCCGCGACTCGTCCCGGCAGGTGGCGGTGAAGCCGGTGTAGTAGGCGGGCAGGAACCCGCGCCAGCGGGCGTAGGACAGCGTCACCTTCATCACCGACAGAGCCAGCACGCCCTCGATCCACAGAAAATAGGTCGTGCCGTAGCGCACCCGGGCCCGCTGGTCGTGGGGATGCAGCCGCAGCTCGTCCGCCTGGTAGGCCAGCAGGCCGAACGGCGCCACGAACGTCTCCGATACCCACGGGAATGACGCGTCCAGCACGGCCATGATGTCATCGCCGGGCAGGCCTACTACCTCCCGGTAAAACCGGTCGAAGAAGACCGTGTGCCGGGCCTCGTCCTCGATCTGCGCCGCGATGTGGAGCTTCTCCTCCTCGCTGGCGCCGATCATGAACACGGGCAGCTCGATCTCCACCTGGCGCTCGCCGTGGTGGAAGCCGGAGGCGATGGCGATGAACGACTGCCGCTCCTCCTCGGTCATCTTCTGGTCCCAGTCCACCCGGTCCTGGCTGAAGTCGAGGTCGTAGACGTCCCACCGCTGCTTGAGGTACTTGCGGTACAAGGTGGTGTAGTCGGGCAGCGACTTCAGGTCCTTGTGGACGTACTCGATGACGTCGTCGATGTCGACGTGCAGCACGTCGCCCAGGGCTGAGTCCTCGATCTCGCGCACCTGCTCCTCGCTCAGTGCGCGGGGTCCTTCCCGCAGCACCGCGGTCGGGCTCTTGCGTTCTGTCATCCGGGCCCCTTTGCCGTAGCCAATACTAGAAATCCATTCGACCGGCTCGGGCTCCGGCCGTCAAGACGCAGCCGCTCACGCCCGGGGCTGGCGGCCGAGGACCAGCACGCCGGAGGTGGCGAACATGCCGCCATTGCCCAGTACGACGCTGATCTCGGGGGCGCCGGCCCGGGCGTCACCGATCTGGGCGCCGCCAATCTGGGCGGCGGCCTCCCCGCGCAGCTGGCGGACGCCCTCGGTGATGGCGAACATGCCGTACATCCCGGTGTGGGTGTAGGAGAGGCCGCCGCCGTTGGTGTTCAGTGGCAGCGACCCGCCCGGCTCGGTGTTGCCGTCGGCGATGAACGCCCCGGCCTCGCCCTTGGCCACGAAGCCGAGCGCCTCCAGGCCGTAGATCGGCACGTGCGCGAACGCGTCGTAGATCATCAGGTGGTCGACGTCGGAGGTCGCGATGCCTGCCTCGGCGAAGGCGGCCCGCCCGGCCAGCCGGAACGCCTGGGACTCGGTGAAGTCGACCATCTGCGAGATCATCGGCGTCTCGGAGGACTCGCCGGTGCCCAGGACGTGCACGGCGGGCTTGGGGAAGTCCGCGGCCCGGTCCGCCGCGGTGACCACCAGCGCGCCGCCGCCGTCGGTGACCAGGCAGCATTCCAGCAGGTGAAACGGGTAGGCCACCATGCGCGAGGCCAGCACGTCCTCGACCGTGACCGGGTCGCGGAAGGCCGCACGCGGGTTCTTGGCCGCCCACCGGCGCTGGGCCACGGCCACGTAGGCCAGCTGCTCGTGGGTCAGCCCGTAGTCCTTCATGTAGCGCAGCGCCGGGATGGTGAACGTCGTCGTGGGACCGAACGTCCCGTACGGCGCCTCGAACTGCCCCGGCGGTGAGGACGCCGCCAGCCGGAACGGTGCCGCGCCCACCCGGGACCGGCCTGACTCCCCGTGCGTGATCAGCACGGTCCGGGCGTAGCCCGCGCGGATGGCTGCTACCGCGTGCCGGACGTGCAGCAGGAACGAGGTGCCGCCGACGCCGGTCCCGTCGATCCAGGACGGCGTGATGCCCAGCGCGTGCGCCACCTGCACCGGCCCGGGCGCGGACACGGTGGCGATGCCGTCGATGTCACGCAGGGACAGGCCCGCGTCGGCCACCGCGTTCAGCGCGCCCTCGATGTGCAGCTGCAGGGTGGAGTGGCCAGGCAGCCGTCCCAGCTCATCAGTCTCGGCCGCGCCCGCGATGATGACCCCGGCGCCCTGCTGGCCCGAGCTGGCACTCACGGCGCCACCTCCGCGGCCGGGACTGGGCCGAACACCGGCAGGCTGACGTCGCCCCGCGGCTCGAACCTGACCCGCAGCGGCATGTCCAGCTCGAGTGCCTCCGGCGTCGCAGGCAAGCCGACGATGCTGGTCATCATGCGCGGTCCCTCCTCGAGCTGGACCACCGCGATGGCGTAGGGCGCTTCGTCCTCGAAGCCCGGGGCGGCCCGGTGGCTGATCACGTAGGAGTACAGGGTGGCCCGGCCGCTGGCCGTGAACCAGCTGACGTCCCGCGAGCCGCACGACGGGCACACCGGGCGCGGGTAGAAGTACGGGCGGCCGCAGTCGCCGCAGCGCTGAATACGCAGTTCGCCCTCGGCGCAGCCGTCCCAGAACGGCTGGGTCTCCGGTGTCGGAACCGGAACCGGCTTAGCGGCCATGCGCACGTCCCCTTCCCGTTATCAGAATGCTTTTCTGGAATTAGCTTCGAAGCCGGCCGGGGTGACTGTCAAGAGGGGGGCCCGGGGCAGGTGCCGGGCATGTACATTGACCTTCGATGGCTAGGCAGCTGAAGGATAGTCCCGCGGGCGGCGGCGCCTGGCAGTGGAGCCGCACCGCGAAGACCCAGCGTTCGCTGCTGGACGCGGCCAGGAAGGTGTTCACCGAGCGCGGCTTTGCCGACGCGAGCATCGCCGACATCGTGGATCAGGCCTCCTCCAGCGTGGGCAGCCTCTATCACCACTTCGGCGGCAAGAGCGAGCTGTTCATCGCGCTGTGGCAAGAGCACCAGCTGGCGCACGAGGAGGCCGCGAGCCGGGCGGTGGCCGAGGCCAGGAAGAAGGGCGTGACCGACCCGGGCCAGCTCTTCGAGACCGGCGCGCGCGCCTTCCTGCAGGGCAGCTGGCAGCGCCGGGACCTGGCTCTGCTGTTCGCCTCCGGCGACGGCCCGCCCGGGTTCGAGGTCGCCAAGCGCCGCCGCGGCCGCGAATGGATCGGCCAGAACGACTCGCTGCTGCGGCTGGATGATGCCCCGGCGGACCGGGTCTACGCCGCCATCCTCACCTCGCTGATCGGCGAGGGCGCCTACGAGGTGGCCGCGGCCAGGACCCGCCGCCAGGCCGACCGGATCATCGACGCGGTCGCCGAGTACGCCCGCCGCCTCATGACCGGCGGCCCCTGCCGCCCGGGCGCCTCCCCGCCGCGCACGTAGCCGTCCGCGAAGCGTGAAACCCGGCCCGTTCGGTGTCTGGCAGATGGCCGAACGGGCGGGGTTCATGCCCCCTCCACCCGCCTCGTGCCCCAGCGGACGGGACCTCATCCTCGCGGTGAGATGCCCGGCCTGATGTCAGTCGCTGTCATCATTGCGCTACACTGATGACAGTGACCGACATCGCGAACTGGAGAGGACCGGCCGTGACGGGAATCGACGGCAAGGTCGTGGCCATCACCGGGGCCAGTGCCGGGATCGGCGAGGCGATCGCCCTGCACCTGGCCGGGCGCGGTGCCCGGCTGGTCCTGGGGGCCCGGCGGGCCGGCCGCCTGGCGGCCCTGGCCGGGCGGATCACCGATCAGGGCGGCGAGGCGGCCTGGCAGCCAGCCGACGTCCGGCGCCGCGAGGACCTGGCCGCCCTGGTGGGGCTGGCGACCGAACGGTTCGGCCGGCTGGACGTGCTGGTCAGCAACGCCGGGCTGGGCACCACCGGGCCGCTCGACGAGCTCGCGGTGCAGGCGTGGGAGGACCTGATCGACACCAACCTCAAGGGCGTGCTGTACGGCATCGCCGCCGCCCTGCCGACCTTCCGCGCCCAGGGCTCCGGGCACTTCGTCAACATCATCTCCACCGCGGGGCTGCGGATCGTGCCAGGTCAGGTGGTGTACGCGGCGGTCAAGAACGCCGTGCGCACGGTGACCGAGGGGCTGCGCCAGGAGGCCGGCCCCGGCCTGCGGGTCACCGGCATCTCGCCCGGGTTCGTCAACACCGATTTCGCGGCGGGCATGACCGACCCGGTGCAGCGGGAGCAGACCCTGCGGCTGCGGGACCAGATAGCGATACCGGCCGACGCGATCGCCCGGGCGGTCGCGTTCGCCATCGAGCAGCCGGACACGGTCGACGTCGGCGACATGGTGATCCGGCCCACCGCCCAGGGGTAATGCGATAATCCGGGGGATATGACCCGGACGGCCACCCCGGTGAACTTCATGCTGGACCTGCGCGGCCGGACCGGCCACCGGTCCAGCCAGGTGGCGCACGCGCTGATCGACGCCCTCGCCGGCGGCCAGATCCACGACGGTGACCGGCTGCCATCCACTCGCACCCTGGCCGCCACCTTCGGGCTGGCCCGGACCTCCGTCGTGGGCGCCTACGAGGAGCTCACGGCGGCCGGTTTCCTGGTCGCCCGGCCGGGCGGATTCACCTATGTGGAGCACGGCGCGGCCACCGCCGCCCGGGCGGGCGCGTTCGGCGCCGCGCCGGTCGTACCC
>JBAPYC010000351.1:0-3574 GCA_049284535.1 Streptosporangiaceae bacterium | reverse complement strand
CGGCGCGCCGTGTGCCGGCCGCCTCCCGCTGGCCGCCGACGAGGGTCCAACCAGTCGTCCGGACCGAACGGCGGGACGCCGTCACCGGGACCCGAGACGGGCCCACTAGCAGCGGCGCCGGATCCCTGGAAAGGGTCATCCACGCCGGGCCCCAGGGCAACGCTGTAGTAGAACGGCTTGATGCCGAACTGGTCCCGGGCGCAGAACAGCTCCCGCGTCCGGGTGTCCCAGATGGCGAACGCGAACATACCGCGGAGCCGGTGCACGACGTCCTTGCCGACCCGGGCGTAGGTCTCGAGCAGAACCTCGGAGTCGCAGCTTGATCTCAAGACCACGCCCTGCTCCCGCAGTTCGGCGCTCAGCTCGATGTAGTTGTAGATCTCGCCGTTGAAGACCATCCAGTAGCGGTCGTCGAGGGACCGCATCGGCTGACGGCCTCCCTGCGACAGGTCGATGATCGCCAGGCGGCGAAAACCCAGCGCGACATCGTGGTCGGAGTAGAAGCCTTCGTCATCAGGCCCACGGTGGGCGATGCGCTGAGTCGCGGCCGCCACCCAGGCCTGATCAGGGTCGGCGTCGCTGGCCAGTGCTAGGCAGCCGGCGATTCCGCACATGCCCGCCCCCTGGTGTCCGTACGTTTCTGGGCTTTAATCCTATGGTGGGCCGGTCCCGGCGTCCAGGCGCGGTCAATGGGGTGCGTTACGGCGAATGGCCCGGCCGGCGGCAGGTGCCGGGTAACCGCGCTGCAGCTTATCTAGAGATGATGAAGACTATCGTTTATGACCTTCCAGGCAATTCGCATGCGGATCCCGCTGATGCTGGCCTAGGCCAGGCCGTGGGCCAGATGACTTCCGCCGAGGGCGACTTGCTCCGGGCACTCCGCACGATCATCTTCAAGCATGACCCGGGCTGTAAATTCGGTGGTTTGCGCTGCGTGCTGACGCCTTCAGGCGACTTTCTCTGGACGCGCCCCGAGCATGGCACTGAGTATGACCCTGGGCTTCCGGTACTGCTGTGAACGTAAAAATAAGCCGCTGAGTCTTGCTTATTCTCGCAATAGGTGCCGAATCAGGAGTGCTGCACGTAAGGGCCACATAGTTGAAACTCTGATTAAGTTACCCGACTTCGACTTCCCTGTCCCCTCGATAGAGCGCAGCCCCGAAACCCGTGATCTTGCCGTGGCGCGGGGTGAGAGCACGGCGGGGCCAGCGATAGGTACCTGCGATTATGCCAGCCAGCGGGCGGGCACCGACAGGAGTTTCGCTACAGGCGCCGACGGCCGAATGAAAGTTCCCCAGAGGGACGCGTGGCGTCGCAAATGCCACGCCATCCGGCTCGCGGGCGCGGCCGAGCGACTCGCTCGCGCGGAAGGGGGAGGGTCGAGCGAGTGCACACCGTGCGCATTTTAAGGGGCATATGGAGTCGAGCACAGGTACACCACAGTCGCCTGTTCGCTTAGCGCCACGAAGGCATGCCCACGCCCGTCAGAATAAGAAGCGCGCGATAATCTTCTTTGTCTAGCTGAACAGTTTGCCAGCGCTTGAAAGGAGGGAGAACCGACTTCTAAGTCGACAACTACATCGAGTACCGCGCCGCCCACACAAGCAACGTATTAGCCTGTCCCGCCGGCACGTCCGCGAAATGGATGCCCGGATTACGTCACGATGCTCCCCGGCCCGCCCGGAACTGGGCCGGACCGGGCCGGAAGGGCGATCCCAGCCCACACAACCGCGGTCAAACGTCGTAGGTGAAATCACCATTCTGGTAACGTCTGCCGGGCCGGCCGACGGCATATGGTCTCCCCAAATGGGCCAAGGGCGGGATCTTGCGAATCAAGGTACGGGAAAGATGAGCCGGGTCGCCGTCATCGGCGCCGGCTACGTGGGGCTTGTCACCGGTGCCGTGCTAGCTCAGTGGGGTCACGACGTCACCTGCGCCGACATCATGCCCGACAAGGTGGCGATGCTGTCGCGGGGAGAGACCCCCATCCTGGAGACGGGCCTTGATCAGTTGGTCAGGGACGGACTGGCGAAGGGGCGGCTCAGGTTCGCCTTGGGGGCGTCGGCGGCAGCGGCGGGCCGGGAGTTCATCTTCCTGTGCCTCCCCACGCCCGAGCGCGCTGACGGATCCGCCGACATGTCCTATGTCCTGAGGGTCGCCGGGGAGATCGGACCCCGGATAAGCGCGGGGGCGATCGTGATCAACAAATCGACGGTCCCCGTTGGGTCCGTGCGCGCCGTGCAGCGGGCGCTGGGACGGAATGACGTCCCCGTGGTGTCCAATCCCGAGTTCCTGCGCGAGGGCACGGCCGTCCGCGACTGCCAGCATCCTGACCGGGTCATCATCGGCAGCGACGACGCAGGGGCGGCGAGCCTGGTAGCCCGGCTGTTCGGCAGCACCGGTGCCCAGGTGGTAATCACCACCCCATCGTCGGCAGAGCTCATCAAGTACGCCTCGAATGCCTTCCTCGCCACCAGGCTGAGCTTCGTCAACGGCCTCGCGGCCCTGTGTGAGGCAGTCGGGGCGGATGTCAGGGACGTGATCCTGGGCATGGGCTATGACCGGAGGATTGCGTTTGACTTCCTGGAGCCGGGTCCTGGGTGGGGAGGGAGCTGCCTGCCCAAGGACACCCGCGCCCTGATCCGAATCTGCGAGGACGCGGGCTACGACTTCAGCCTGCTGCACGGCACGATCACGGTTAATGAGGAGCAGCAGCAGCGGGTCGTGGCCAAGATCGAGGCCATGGCGGGCGGGTCCCTGGCCGGCGCCACCGTGGCCGCCTGGGGGCTGACGTTCAAGGCCGGGACGGACGACCGCCGGTACTCACCAGCCATCGCCATCATCGACCGCCTCACCGATGCCGGGGCAAGAGTGCGCGCCTACGATCCAACCGTGCGCCGGGCCATGCCAGGTCTGGAGATCTGCCTGGAACCGTATGGGGCCTGCCGGGACGCGTCCGTCCTTGTTGTGCTGACCGAGTGGGACGAATTGCGCGGGTTGAACTTCGACAAGATCAACTCGCTGATGGCCAGCCCCTGCATCCTGGATGCCCGCAATCTGCTCGATCCCGACACTGTGCGGCGTGCCGGTTTCCGCTATCAGGGGATCGGCAGACCATGAGATGCGTCGTTACCGGCGGCGCTGGGTTCCTTGGATCTCATTTGTGCGAGCGGCTTGTGGACCGGGGCGACGTCGTCATCTGCGTGGACAACCTCATAACCGGGTCCGTGGAGAACCTTGGTCATCTCCTTGGACGGCCGGGATTCAGTTTCCTCTCCCAGGACGTCGGCACGCCCGTCGACGTACCAGGACCAGTCGACTCGGTCTTTCATCTGGCCAGCCTGGCCTCGCCCCGCGCCTATCTGAGGCATCCCATCGAGACGCTGACCACCGGAAGCCTGGGGACGCGCAATTGCCTAGAGCTGGCCAAGGCTAAGAGGGCCCGGTTCCTGCTAGCTTCCACTAGCGAGGTCTACGGGGATCCGCAGGTCCATCCGCAGACCGAGAATTACTGGGGCCATGTGAACCCGATTGGGTTCCGCAGCGTTTATGACGAGGCCAAGCGCTTCTCCGA
>JBAPYC010000350.1:0-2311 GCA_049284535.1 Streptosporangiaceae bacterium | reverse complement strand
TCCCAGGGGCCGACCGAGGTGCTGACGGCCGGGGTCCGCGCCGAACCGGTCAGCTGGACCTGCGTCTCCCGTATCTTGCCGTCCTTGCCCGGCCCGATGTCGCCGCCCGTACCGACGATGGTCAGCGGCGCCCCCCTCGGCAATCTGACCGTGCCCAGTCCTAGCGTGACCGGCGGGATGTCCGTCACCGGCAGGGAGAGCCTGATCAGCGCGATGTCGCCCTGGGGCCATCTGCCGGGGTTGTAAGTTGTCCCGCCCTGCGGGACGAACCACGTGCCGGTCCTGGTTTCACCGCCGCTGAGCTGGTACGCAGGACCACTGAACATGCTCGTCTTGGTCACCACTGAAGCGTTGTCCAGCGCGACCGTCACGGTCGCCTGCGACGAGGTCAGCAGAGCGCCTTTGCCCGCATTCTGATGGAAGCAATGGGCCGCGGTCAGCACCCAGTCCGGCGCGATCAGTGTCCCGCCGCAGGCGGTATCACTTCCGTCCCCTGGGTGGTGCACCATCACGATCGCGAACCAGGGCGCGTCGGTCGTCACCACCCCGCCGTTCGCCGGCGACACGGCCAGCGCCGGTGCCGCCTGGCCCAGTACCGTCACCCCGGCCAACAGCCCGGCCGCGCTGGCCAAGCGCACTTTGGAAATCGCCTTAGTCCTGCTCATGTTCCCCTCCCGGGTCATCCTCATCGCCGCTCCGGGTATCCGGCCGGCGTGGCATGACCTAACTACGGGAGGTACTGCCGCTTCGGTTCGCTCCAATGGAGCTCGCGGGGGAACGGCGGTTCTTCGGTGCGGGTGATCATGCCTATCCGCCGTGGGGCAGCATGGGCGGGTGACTGATCGAGCAAACGTGACCCGCTGGCTCACCGCCTACGAGGCCGCCTGGCGCGCCCCCGGCACCGAGACCCGAACGCGACGGCCCGGATGAGGTCTTCACCCTGGCCACGGACATCCTGGCCGTCGACGGCCCGGTCGCGGTCATCCGGGCCGAGGTCCATTACGGGACCCGGTCACCCAGGAGTACCGCGACTTGTGGGTCATCCGGCTCGCCAACGACGGTCGCTGCACCTGGTTCGAAGAATGGCCCTTCTGGCCCGGACGGCCCCACGCCGCCAGCTAACCAGCTTGCCCTGGAAAACAGCTAGCCCCGGGAAACCAAGTGCCGGGGGCCGGCGAGCTCGTCACTACGCCGGCCCCCGGCAGGTGGCAGACGCTGATGCCCAGCGGGTTGGGACATCTGAGCCAGGACCCCCTCCTGCCCTTGCTCACATCGCCAAATCAAGTTATATCCGGGGCAAAAGCGGCAGACATCCCCCGGGAACCGATCAGGCGGAACCTTGCCGGGCCGCGCCCGGTCCATGCAAGAATCCGCATGCCCGGCGTCCCGCTCAGTACGTCCCCATGACCCGCGTGGCCACGTCCTCATGCCCGTTGCGCCGGCACCAGCTCACGATGTACCGCGCGTGCTCCCCGCACCACCGGTACACCACCTCCGGCGTCATCTTCAGTTCCGGATCGTGCTCCCGCCGGTCCCGGATCAGCGGCCCGAGGTAGTCCACCAGCTTCGCGGCGGTGTCGTACCCCACGTGCGCCGAGCTGGCCAGCGTCTCGTGGTTCACCGCCCGGCCCGAGGCGATCGCCCCGGCCAGCCGGGCGGCGGTCACGCCCTTCCCCTTGCCGAAGTAGGCATGGATCCGCGGGATGTCCGGCGGGCTGTCGCTGCGCGGGAACTGCGGCCCGGCCAGGCTGCCGCCGCGGACGGCGATGCCGACCGCCTCGATCAGCGGCTGGGGTCCGGTCGCCTTCCGGTAGATGCCAACCACCTCGGGCTGCTCGGTGGCCTCGTCTAGGTGGTCGCGCTCGATGCCATGCCCCTGAGCCGCGAAGATGACCGAAGTCTGCCGGCGCGTTCTCCGCAAGATGTTCAGCACGTCGAGCCCGTCGAAGTCGTACTCGATGGCGTAGTCGTTCCAGGTCAGGTCGGTCACTACCACGTCGAACCGCAGCCGGTCGCCGACCGTTTGCTCGACCGCGGCCCGGTCTTCGGCTATCCGCACCGTGGCGTCGCCCATCGCCTGCTGCAGCAGTGGCTGGATGATCTTGGCCAGGGCAGCGGCCACCAGTATCCGCGGTCCGTCCGGTGTCACGCATCCGTACCTTAGTGCACCTGCCTGTTAATACTGCTGTGATTTCAGGCTCCTCGCGGTGAGGCGAGCGACTCCCTGGCTGCCGCGCACGGGGCAGGCGGGGCGGGCCGGTGCCGGCCAGGAGACCGTGCGGCGGGCCGTGATGAGGGGCGTCGCCTCGGG
>JBAPYC010000349.1:0-1775 GCA_049284535.1 Streptosporangiaceae bacterium | reverse complement strand
GCCGTGTACCTGCCCGGGCCGGCGGCGAGCGGCTTCCCCACGGTGCGGCGCGCCGTGGCGCAGGACCCGGCGGCGCGGGCGTTCCTGGCGGCGCTGGGGCTGCCCGAGCCTGACCTGGTGGCCGAGGTGCTCGAGCTCATCTTGCCCCGGTACCGGCGGCTCGAGGCCAGCTTCGGCCAGGCCCGGGGGCTGGACCTGAACCTGGCCCCGGAACTTAATCTGGCCCCGGAACTTAATCTGGCGCAGCACGATGCTGACCTGGGGGTGGTCATCAGCGCGCTGGACGAGGCGGCGGGCAGCCGCCGGGAAGAGCTGCTCGGGCAGCTGCGGGAGACCGCGTTCCTCATCGCGGAGAACGCCGCCACCGCCGGGCAGCGCCTGATGCCGCCGCCCGCGCTGTACCAGCGCTCCAAGGACCTGGAGGTCTACTTCGACGGCAACCCGGACGCCTGGTTCGCCGCCGACCTGTACGGCCCCTGGCTGGTCCAGCTGCGCGGGATGGGCGTGCGGCAGGAGGTCGCGATCCGGGCGCGGACCCCGAACGAGGCCGGGTACGTGCTCGTCACCGTGGAGTTCGGCCGGAACGAGCGCGGGCTGGACGGGTTCGACCCGGCAGCGGAGATCGACGGCCTGGATTTCGCGCTGAGCCATCCGGGTCACGCCCGCTCGGAGTACGTCTGGAACGTCCTGCTGGTGCCGAACCGCCGGCTGATCTCCGGGGTGGTGGAACGGTCGGTGCTGGCCTCGTTCAGTGACGCCAGCCGCGAGACCGCCCGGTCGGCGATCGCGCTGGCCGCGCAGAGCCACGCCTGGCTGCCCGGCCGGGATGGTACGTTCCGCCCGCCCGGCGAGCTGTCCCTGGACGACCTGCCCGCCACCTACGCCCGGGACGAGGGGCTGGCCGCCGGGCTCGGCATGCTCCGGCCGGTGGTGACGGAGGCGGCGGCCAGGCTCGGGATCGCGCCGGAGGTGCTGTGGGGGCTGAGTGCCCATCCCGATCTGGTGGAGCTGGTCGAGCGTGAGCTGTCCCACCGGTCAACTCCGGAGAGTAACGGGTCAGATACGTAACGTTGAAAGTTGCGGGTGGATCACGTCCCACCGGGAACGCTATGCTCATCTATTTCCGGTCATCACGGGGGTATGGCGGGCATGGTAAGTGGACGGCTGCTGGCCGCGGTGGGCGCCGCGGCGACGACAATGATGATCTGGCAGGCGCGCCGGGGTGTCCGGCCCGGCCGGGAGCCCGCACCCCCTGACCGGGTGCCTTCCGGCGCTGTGCCCGCCGGTGCTGCGCCGCCCGCCGATGCTGCGCTCGCCGGTGCTGTGCCCGCCGACAGTGGCCGCGACATGTTTGGCCGGGCGGTGGCGCTGGCGCGGGACGGTGCCGCCGCTGACGCCATCGCGGCGTACCAGGCCATCATCGACCGGTTCGGCGGCGATCCCGCCGGGCGCGACCTGGTGGCCGCGGCGCTGTTCAACCAGGCGGTGATAGTGCTGAGGGCGGGACGGCCTGCCGACGCGCTGCCGGCCATCGACCGGGCCGTCGCCGCCTACCGCGAGCTGGAGCCCGGCCGGGACCGGCCACGGCTGCAGCAGGCGCTCGAGCTCCAGGCCGAGGCCCGGGCCACCGCGCTGTTCAACGAGGCGGTCGCCCTGGGCCGGGACGAGAACCCGGAAAGCCCGGAGATCGCCGCTATGGTCTACGCCGAGGTGGTGCGGCGCTACGGCGACGACCCGGCGCTGCGGCACCTGACCGCCAAGGCCCGGTTCAACCG
>JBAPYC010000348.1:0-2522 GCA_049284535.1 Streptosporangiaceae bacterium | reverse complement strand
GCTGTTCGGCTGCTGCCATCCGGACCTGTCCGCGCCCAGCCAGATCGCGCTCACCCTGCGGGCGGTCGGCGGCCTGACCACCGCGCAGATCGCGGCGGCGTTCGGGGTGCCGGAAGCGACGATGGCCCAGCGGATCAGCCGGGCCAGGCAGGCCGTCTCCGGCGCCGGGTTCGACGTCACCCTGCCAGCCCGGAACGAGCGGACCGAGCGGCTGCGCGCCGTGCTGCACGTCCTCTACCTGATCTTCAGCGAGGGCTACACGGCCAGCGGCGGCGGCGAGCTGACCGCGCCGGAGCTGTCAACCGAGGCGATCCGGCTGACCCGCTGGCTGCACCGGCTGCTGCCAGAAGACGGCGAGGTCGCCGGCCTGCTGGCGCTGATGCTGCTGACCGATGCCCGGCGCGCGGCCCGGACACTCCCGGATGGGTCGCTGGTCCCGCTGGCCGAACAGGACCGGGACCGGTGGGACCAGGCCCAGATCGCCGAGGGCATCGCGCTGATCAGCGCGGTCCTGCCGCGAGGCGACGTCGGGCCGTACCAGCTGCAGGCGGCCATCGCCGCCGTGCACGACGAGGCCGCGACCATGGCCAGCACCGACTGGCCGCAGATCCTCGGGCTCTATGAGCTGCTCGAGCTGACCGCCGGAGCGAACCCGTTCACCACCCTGAACCGGGCGGTGGCGGTGGCCATGGTGCACGGCCCGCAGGCCGGCCTGGACATCCTGGCCGAGCTGGCTGCGGACAAGCGGATGGCACAGCACCACCGGCTGCTGGCCACCCGGGCCCACCTGCGCGAGCTGGCCGGGGACGGGCCAGGGGCCGCGGGCGACTACCTGGAGGCGGCCCGCCGCACGGCCAGCCTGCCCGAACGCCGGTACCTGACCCGGCAGGCGGCCCGGCTGGCCGGCTAGCGCCCCAGCCGGGGCGGCCAGGCTGACTGGCTAGCGCCACGGCCTAAGGCACCCGGGGAGGCCGGGTCGCCGACCTCGGGATACGGGAACAGCGTGCGCAGCAGGTGACCGAACCCGTGCGGCGCCCGCGCCTGCCGCCGGGCCGAGGTCTGCACCGTAATGTCGCTGGCTTGCAGGACCGAGCAGCCGACCTCGGTCGCGGCGGCGAGCAGACGATGGTCCTCAGCGGTGCGCAGCGGCCGGAAGCCGCCCGCCGCCAGGTAGCAGGACGCCCGGATGCCGAGGTTCGCGCCGTGCACATGCGGATGCGGTCCCTCGCCGAACTCGTACAGAGCCGCGAACGCGGCCGGGGCGTGCTCGGGAAGCCCGGCCCAGTCGGTGACGGCGACGGTCCCGAGCACCACGTCCCAGCCCTGGCTGGCGTACATGAGCTGGCGTCGCAGCCAGCCAGGCGGCACGACAGTGTCGGCATCGGTGGTGGCCAGCCACACCTCTTCCGGGTCGGTACCCTCGGTCCGCCGCAGCAGCTCGGCCATGCCGGCCGCGCGCGCGGCGCCGACGTTACGCGCCCCGATCCTGATCACCTGGGCGCCGCAGGCCGTGGCCACCGCGGCCGTCTCGTCGGTACAGGCGTCGGCGACCACCAGCACGTGGACCGGCACCTGCGCCGCGCCCGCTGCCTTGCGCAGCCCGGCCAGGCAGGCGGACAGCAGCTGCTCCTCGTTATGCGCCGGCACGACCACGCCGACTGCGGCAACTCGCCGGGATGCGGTCACACCAGGCCCGTCGCCTGGGCGACCGAGACCGGGACACCCTCGGTCCGGATGTACACCTCGGCCAGGAAGTCGGGCTCGGTGTGGCTGACCAGGCGGGCCAGGCCAGGCTGGCGCGCGAGTGCCCGGTGCACGTCGTCGCCAGTCCGGGGGTAGTCGGCCACTGGGTGCCGCCAGTGCACGGCGAGCAGCGTGCCGCCGGGCTCCAGCGAGGCGGCGGCGTGCTTGAGCACCTGCTCCAGGTCGTGGTCGCCGAAGTAGTAGAGCACCTCGGACAGCACGATCAGGTCGAACCGGCCGGACGGCCACTGCCGGGGGATCTCACGCTGCTCGACCCGGACCTGCGGCAGGTCCCTGGTCCGCTCCGCGGCGGCCCGCACGGCGGCCGCGGCCAGGTCGCAGGACAGCAGGGCGTCACAGCGCGGGGCCAGCAGCTGGCTGAACACCCCGACCGAACAGCCCGGTTCGAAGGCGCGGTGGTACCGCTCGGCGGGAAGCTGCGCCAGGCTGATCGCGTACTTGCGCCGCTCGTACCAGCGATCGGTGAACCCCCACGGGTCCGGCGCGGCCTGGTACATGGCGTCGAAATAGCCCACTGGAAGCGTGACCGGCGTCGTCATCGCAGCAGCACCTCCTGCTGTCGGCTGAAATGGGCCACGAACCCGGCCGCCAGGACGGGTCCGGTCGCCGGGTCGCGGTCGGTGAGCTGGCTGGTGAAGGCGCCGATGGCCGCCTGCTTGCGGCTGGCCGCCTCGGGCGGCAGCGGCACCTGGCGTGCCCGGTACCAGGGGACCCGCGGGTCGGCCGGCTTGGCCCAGTGCCACATCCAGATCGGGTAG
>JBAPYC010000347.1:0-5504 GCA_049284535.1 Streptosporangiaceae bacterium | reverse complement strand
GCAGCGCGCTGTACACCATCCAGGCGCTGTGGACCCAGGCCCGCGAGCAGCTCAACGTGACCACAGTCCTGATCAACAACGCCGCCTACGCGATCCTGCGGATGGAGCTGGCCCGCACCGGAGCGGTCGAGCAGGGCGACCGGGCGGCCCGGATGCTCGACCTGTCCGATCCGACGCCCGACTTCACCAAGATCAGCGAGGGCCTGGGTGTACCGGCCACCCGCGTCGAGAAGGCCGAGGACCTGGACACGGCGCTGCGCCGCGCCTACGCCGAACCCGGCCCGCACCTGATCGAGGCCATCCTGCCCTGAACGCGCCTGCGGCTGTGGCCTGAACGCGCCTGCGGCCGGACCCTGGATGGATCCGGCCGCTACGCCCTCGGGCCTGTGAGTGCTGCTCGCCTAACCCCTGGCTGAGCAGCTCGATCAGCTCGTCGTCAAAGTTCATGAAGGAAGGCTCATCGCCCGTAGGCACGATCTCGAAGGTCCGGGCCAGGAAGCGCTCGATGTCCTGGGCACATGCCTCGAAACGCGCATGGCCGAACGGCGAGGTCATGGAGATGTTAAGGATCTGGTGCCCGGCAGCGGTCCCCTCCCCATCCGCTGCCGGGTCATCAGATGCCGCTGATGGCCAGGCCTGGACGTCACCGGTACCCTCGCGAGAGTGCAGCGCTGCCGCGAGCAGGTCGCGGGCGAGGGTCCACTCCACCGGCTCCGTCGTGCCTACGTGAAACGCCATGGTGACCGCGTACGGGTCGGCGCAACTGTAGGTCAGGCTGGCCATCAGCGGCACGATCCCGTTCTCTGGTCCAACCAAGCCCAATCTCACCTCGGCCGTGACCGCGGTGCGGCTCCCCTTGGTGCTCATTTCCCACCCCACCAGAAGATCGTGATCGCCTGCTAGGTGTTACAGTGCCCGGCCCCAGTTGCAGGCCAGGTCCCCGAACAGGTGCAGGTGAGTTGCAGTCAAGATTGGTTTGCACGCTCGTTTCCGCTCCCAGGAGGTCCCGATGACCAGCCCGCAGCCCGCGTACGGCGATTACCAGCTGGAGATCTACGGCGCCGGGCTCCGCGGCGTGCTGCCCAGGTTCCCGATGGAGTTCGCCGAGCTGGAAGCCCGGGCCACCCAGGCGCTGCCGCCCTCGGTGCTGTCCTACGTCGCTGGCGGTGCCGGCCGGGAGTACACCCAGCAAGCCAACGTGAACGCGTTCCGGCGCTGGGGCTTGATCCCGCGCATGTTCGTCGGGGCGTCGAAGCGAGACATGACGGTGGAGCTGTTCGGCCTGAAGCTGCCGTCGCCACTGCTGATGGCGCCGATCGGGGTGATCGGGATCTGCTGCCAGGACGGCCACGGTGACCTGGCCACCGCCGAGGCGGCCGCGCGCACCGGCGTGCCGATGATCGCCTCGACCCTGTCGGTGGACCCACTGGAGGACGTGGCCGCGAAGTTCGGCGAAACGCCGGGCTTCTTTCAGCTCTACACGCCCACCGACCGGGACCTGGCCGCCAGCCTGGTATCCCGGGCCGAGGCGGCCGGTTTCGCGGGCATCGTGGTCACCCTCGACACCTGGCTCACCGGCTGGCGCCCGCGCGACCTGGCCACCAGCAATTTTCCCCAGCTGCGCGGGCACTGCCTGGCCAACTACTTCACCGACCCGGTCTTCCGCCGGCATCTCGAGGCGGCCGGCTCCGACGACCCAGCCGCCAGCATCGGCCTGTGGGCCAGGCTGTTCGGCAACCCGCTGACCTGGGACGATCTACCGTGGCTGCGATCCCTCACCACGCTGCCGCTGCTGGTCAAGGGCATCTGCCACCCGGACGACGCCCGCCGCGCCCGGGACGGCGGGGTCGACGGGATCTACGTCTCCACCCACGGCGGCCGCCAGGCCGACGGCGGCCTGGCGGCCCTGGACTGCCTGCCCGCGGTGGTCGACGCGGTCGATGGCCTGCCAGTGATCTTCGACTCCGGTGTCCGCTCCGGCTCCGACGTGATCAAGGCCCTGGCCCTGGGCGCCACCGCCGTCGCCGTCGGCCGCCCCTACGCCTACGGCCTGGCCATAGGCGGCACCGATGGCATCGTGCACGTCCTGCGCAGCCTGCTAGCCGAGGCCGACCTGATCATGGCCGTCGACGGCTACCCCACCCTGTCCGACCTGACCCGCGACACCCTCCGCCCCACCTGCCACCACGACTGACCTACGCCGTCGAGTAACTAGCCCCGTCCGGTAACCGCCGCGTCCGGCAACGCGCGCTGCCCCAGTAACTCGCACGCCAGTAACGCCCACCGCCAGTAACGCGCACCGTCCAGTACGGCTGACCTACCTGATTTGCCGTTCAGGTATCCCTTGTTTCTTTCGACACACGGCGTTTCTTTCGACACGCAACCTTCAGAAATAACTGAAAGATCTTTTTGTGGAACCGTCATTTTATTCGCCTTAAATGTCAGTGGGCACTGCTAGGTTCGAACTAGAACGTCAATCAGCCGATCATCACATGCAGCGAAAGGGAGTCCATTCGCTGGACTTGCGAGCGTCCAAAAGGGAGGTGGCAAAGGTAATGACTGATGTTGCCCCAGTCTTCTCCAGTGAGACGGAGGCGCTGGCGATCGCCAAGTCCGCGATGCGCTATCTGTATGAGGCAAACGCGGCGCAGGCGCCAGCGGAGACGCAGGCGTATGTGCTGAAAGGGCTGGAACAGGTCGGCGCGATCGAGACGGCGACGCGAGCCTCGTATCTGAGCGCGTTCACCTCGGCTCAGGGGCATGTCAGTGATGCGGATTACAGCCCGCGGACGTGGCTAATGCACAAGACCGGGATCACCCGCGGTGCGGCGGCGGGTCATGTGGGCTGGGCTCGCCGGATCGCCGCCCATCCCGAGCTGGGCAAGGCCCTAGCCGCAGAAGAGATCTCCGAGTCCTACGGCCGCACGATCGCCACCTGGACCGACAAGCTTCCCGAAGACTGCCGGCCTGCCGCGGATGCGATTTTGCTGGGGGCGGCGCGGTCGGGAATGGATCTGCGGGACCTGACTAAGCTGGCCGCCGAGATCCACAACCGTTCCATGCCCGACGACGAGGACCCCGATCATTTCGAGGACCGCTCCGTCCGGATCGACACGACCCTCGACGGTGCCGGGGTGATCCGCGGGGATCTGACCCCGCAATGCGCCGCCGTGGTTACCACGGTGCTGGATGCGCTGTCGGCGCCGACGGATCCGGATGACACCCGGTCTCAGGCGCAGCGGTATCACGATGGGCTGCAGGACGCGATGGAGCGGCTCGTCGCGTCCGGGATGCTGCCCGAGCGGGCCGGGGTGCCAGTCAAAGTCTGGGCGCATATCTCCCTAGTGGATCTGATGGAGCTGGCCGGTGTCTCCGCGCTCATGCGCCAGTGGGTTACTGATGCCCGGGCGGCCTGGGCCGCGCACCGGGCGGGCGGTGCCGAGGGTGGCGGGGACGGCGGGGTGTGGCTGACCGGTGATACCGCGGCTGGGGCGGCCTGTGATGGGTCGGTCGCGCCGGTGGTGTCGGGGTCAGTGAACCCGGGCGCGTTCTACCATCTGGTCAATCTGGCCACCGAGCTCGCCGGGCTGGGATACCTGGGCCACCAGACCGCCCCCGGCCAGCCCATCAAGGGCGGCCAGCCCAGCAAAGACGGGCAGCCGAGCAAAGACGGCCAGCCCAGCAAAGACGGCCAGCCCAGCGGCGATGGCAACGATCCGGCCGGTCCCACCCCGGACGCCAGCGCGAGCCCGGCTACCCCGGCCGTCCCGGGCCCGGAGGTACTTCGCCGGTGGGAAGCGCTGGAACAGGCCATCGTGGCCCAGGCAGTTCAGCTGCTGTCCGGGCCCGGCGGGCTGGTGTCCCACGTCCGTCGCGGCATGGCCGGCGGCCGGCTCGGCGGCCCCAGCATCCCGCTGGATGTCGGGTACAGCGAGACCATCCCGGCCGGGATCCGGCACGCGGTCCGCCTTCGGGACCAGCAATGCGCCTGGCCCGGCGGCTGCACCCAGCCCGCCAGCGCCTGCCAGGTCCATCACACGACCCACAAGGCCAACGGCGGGAAAACGAGCTTGCAGGACTGCGTCCTGCTGTGCCATTTCCACCACCAGGTCGTGATCCACCGGCTCGGCTGGACCCTGGTCGTCAATCCCGATGGGACGACCACCGCGTGGAACAACGACCACAGCAAAACTCTGCATAGCCACGGGCCACCCGTCCGTCCCGGGTAACCGCCCCGGCGGTCAGGGCTGCCGCAGACTCCCGATGCTGAGCGATCCCGGATCGGTCGCCGAGCCGCCCTCCTCCACCTCGCGAACATAGGTAGCCGGATCCTTGTCGACTGGCTTGACACCGGCATAGTTCCGCGCCTCGAAGGCGGCAAAGGAAACGGCTAGCTGATGCCGACGCTGAAGGCTGGCCAGCCGTCGGAAGTCGGTCAGTCCTTCACGTTCCTCTTCGCCCATGTGGTCGCTATTTGCCTCGTTCGCCCCGGCAACAGCGGAGTACCACTCGTCCGTACCGACCTGATGCTTCGCGACCTCAGCCACCGCATCCCGGATCTCGTTGTGGTCCTTGATCGCGTCCAGGGTCTCGTCCTCAACCCCCGCTCCCCGGTGCGCGGCCAGGCCGACCTGCAGCAGTGCCGGGTAGAAGATCTCCTCCTCCGCCTCGGCGTGCAGCTCGAGGAAGGCCGCCAGGCGATCCCAGATCGCGGACAACACTCCGGTCTCGGACCGGTCGATCTGCTCCAGAATCGCGAAAAGCCGCCGCTGCTCATGATGGTCATCAAGGATCAGCTGGGTAATATCCACAGTTCCTCCCTGTTCAGATCGCTGCGGTGCTCACCCAACGCTACGGCATGCCCCCGGACCGGCCCGACCGCCCTCAGCCCCGCACGTTCAACTGCGCGATGGGATCGGTCGGCATCTGCATCGCCTCCAGCAGCGTGAGCAACTCATCCCGCTCCGCCGCGGTGACCGGCGTATGGTGCGCCGCCAGCGAAGCCGCCAGCTCAATGGTCATTTCCCCATACTCTCCGCCGTCGGCCATGGATTTGATGCTCCACAGCGTGTCCTTAGTCACCCGTTCGGCATACCGATCGGGCAGGGTTCTGGCTCGCATGATGATGTCAGTCTCAGTCATTCCGCCTCCTTCAGAGGATTGCGTACGACGCCTGGGCTACCCTCTTTCGGCCATGCCGTCCAGACTTCGCCACTGCGCAGGACTACAACCCAGACACCTACGCCATCACGGACTCCCTGACAAAGCCATCGGTCATTCCAGTGTTGATGAATCGGCGGAGAGTCAGGCCGTCGGGCCACATCGAGGGCTCTATCAATGATCTTCTTGTCCGGCCAACTGGCTGGGAACTCCGTCTTATCAGGGATGCCCGTCCTGTGCCGGTGCCCGCCGCCGCCACTCGGATCACCGTCGAGAATATGAGTTGTCCGTTCCGGACCGACGCTAATCGCGTCCAGCGGCGGCCGCTTTTCGGCGTCTACCGC
>JBAPYC010000346.1:0-2003 GCA_049284535.1 Streptosporangiaceae bacterium | reverse complement strand
GCGCCGGCTGGTGGACAGGGCCAGCGGGATGGCGGGCC
Source organism: Streptosporangiaceae bacterium (assembly GCA_049284535.1). Taxonomy (GTDB): domain Bacteria; phylum Actinomycetota; class Actinomycetes; order Streptosporangiales; family Streptosporangiaceae; genus Palsa-504. The sequence continues at coordinate 1,965 of JBAPYC010000346.1, read as the reverse complement.
AGTCCTCCCCGGTCTGCTGAGTGACCTCTGCCAGGTAGCTGACCAACAGCCGCTCGCCGTCCAGCGTCAGGTCGTACAGCGGCCGCCAGAACGCGCCGGAGACATGGTAGGAGAGTTCCACCTCGGCGCGGACGGCGGCCGCGGCGTCCACGGTGGCGAGCACCTCGGCATAGCCGACCGGCTCCCGGCCGCGTTGCTCCGCGGCGGCCAGCCGCTGCTCGGCGGCCTGGAGTTCGCGTTGCGCGGCGCGTCTGCGGGCCCCGATGTCCCGGCGCTGGGCCAGCGCTGCGGCGGTGTCCGCGGACAGGTGGCCGGCCATCTGGGACAGGTCGTCGTGGCTGGCGCGGCCAGAACCCACTGCGCGGGCCAGGGCGGTGGCTGCCGACTCGGACAAGTGGCCGAGGAAGCTGAGCCGGGCCTGCTCGGCGGCATCCTCATCATCAAGGCGCTGGACCGCGTCCCGGCATTCCTCCAGAGCCGAACGAAGCTGGGAGACTTCTTCCCGCAGCGGATCGGTACGGACGCGGTGGTGAACCTCGACGTTCAGCAAGGCCAGGTCCCGGCCGAAGATCGCGACGCGTACCGACTCCTGGTCGGCGCTCACCGGGAGCTCAGCGATCTTCACCGGCCGCAAGCCCGGTTCTGCCTCAAGCGTGGCGGTGCGCTGGATGCGGGCGCCATCGGTGAAGACGGTCACGCCGGTGATCGGCGCGTCGAATCCGGTGTCCTGCGTCATGGTGGTCTCCTGTCACAGGTTGCCGTTCTCCCGGCTGTAGAACGGGATGGCGATGGCCGCGCCGGTCGCGCTGGCCGGGGCCCGGATCAGCCACTGCTCGGCTCGCGTGGCGGGGTTGAACCAGAGCAGCGAGACGCTGCCCGTGCAGCTGGTCGGCGCCTGAACGAGCATCCGTGAGCCATCCACGGTCAGTACGTGGTTATCGCCCATGGTGTGCGGCACGGAGACCAGCGTGATCGCCCCGGCCTGGGCCTGGCGGAAGATCTGCAGCACGCCACACGGACCCGCCGACTGCAGGTACAGGCCGCTGGCCAGCGACCACGCGTCCAGGTCACCCAGGTCCCGGCTGCTGGCGGCGCGCGGCGGCGTCAGCGGCCTGGGCCGGGCACCGCTCACCGGCACCAGCCAGAGCTGAGACGCGGCGCGGCCCGCCGGTGCGCAGGACGCCAGCACGGTGGCGCTGTCCCACCAGCGGGCCGGGTTGCAGGAGTTCGCGCTCGCGCCCGGCACGGGCAGCCTGCGGATCAGGCCGCCGGCGTTGCCGGCCAGCTCCAGGCCGTTGCTGGTCCCGGTGACGAAGCCTGCGCCCGAAGGCTGGTAGAGGATCTGGCCGTCGGCCGAGTAGCCGAGCGAGCGGGCCAGCCGGCCCGAGAGGGTGTACCGGGCCAGGCTGGTGCCGTCGCCGTCGGGCTGGCCGGCCACGATGTTGAGTCCGCGCGGGGTGGTGTACCCGATGACCGATGCTCCGCCTGGCAGGCCGAACCTGCTCACCTGGCCGCTGGCCAGGGTCAGCTGCTCAGCGCCGCCCCGGCCGGTGACGACCTGGAACAGGGCCCGCTGGCCGTCTGGTGACCAGGCGACCAGCTGCGGCGCGGACCGCCAGCTGGGCCAGCTGGCCAGCTGGTACCTGGTCCCGCCCGGGCTGATCAGGTACAGCGCCGCGGGGCCCGACCCGCCCTCGGGCGGCGCGGACGCGTACTGCGTCAGCACCCACCCGGGTCCGACATGACTCCACGGCACTGCAGCCCGGCCGTGGGGGCTTCCCCCGGGGCCCGAGGTGGCGTGGCTAGCGGTGAGGCCGGCCGCGGCCCGGGCGGGCTGGGCGGCGGCACAGCCGCTGGTCATGACGGTGAGCAGCGCGCTCACCAGGGCAGGAATGATCACGGCCAGGGCCGCCCCCCGAAGTCTCATGCCCTGAAGACGCAGCCGTGGTCTGACCGGTTGCAGCC
>JBAPYC010000345.1:0-2772 GCA_049284535.1 Streptosporangiaceae bacterium | reverse complement strand
CGGCTGGGGATAGCACCCCAGCAGCAGTTCAGCGGCAGGCCCGAGCTCGGCTGCGGCCAGCTGGCACGTGCCGCACGACATCAGATGATCGCCGAAGCGCAGGCCATCGTCCGGTTCCATGCAGCCGAGCAGCCACGCGGCCACCTCAGGCCTTCCGCCGTCCGGACACTGGTCAGCGGCGACCAATACGGCCTCCTGGGCGGGCGGTACGGCTTTCGATCCTGTCCACTTACTACGAGCCGGATACCCCAGATGGTTCAACGCGGCCGCGGAAATTTTCGCGGGCGTGGGCGGCACCGGCCAGGCTACCCGCCGCCTGCCCCTGGCCGGCCGCTATGATGCGGGTTACCATGAGCAAGATCGATGCTCGATAATCGGGTAATTCATATGTCAGTTCGAAGGATGACATTAGTGGTGGAGGTCCATCGGCAGATGCCCAGGCGGCGCAGCGGACACACCATCAGCGTGAGCATCGCAGGCGAGCGGTTCCATCTCACCGCGAACCGCCGTGACGACGGGAGCCTCGGCGAGGTCTTCATCCACTGGGGCAAGTCAGGTACGAGCGCCGCGGGCCTGCTCGCCAGCTACGCCATCGCCATGTCGATGGGCCTGCGGCACCAGGTGCCGCTGGCCGATCTCATCCGGCCGGGGCTGGACCAGTATTTCGTGCCCAACGGGCACACCGACGACCCGGAGATCCCCCGGGTAGGCTCGGCGGTCGACTATGTCGCCCGCCGGCTGGCCATCGACTGGCTGCCGTATCCCGACCGTGCCGCGCTCGGCGTCTTCACGCTGACCGAACGGGTCCGGCAGGCCAGCGCCTGGATGGCCACCAGCGAGGCGCTGCTGCCGGCCCGCGGCTAGCCCGAGGCGCGGGCCAGCAGGCCTGCGATCAGCACCTCGAGCACCTCGCGCAGGGTCGCGGTGAAGTCCTGGCGCCAGGCGGCCAGGGACGGATCGGCCTCATAGGCGGCGAGCACGGCGGCGCCCGGGTGCGCGTGCGGCCACAGCGCGCCGGCCGTCATCGTGGTGGCGGCGGCCAGCCGCACGGCATCGCCGGTGCCCAGCTCGCCGACGCAGCCGCGCATCAGCTCGCCGAGCTCGGTGATGCCGGTGATGCTGGCCCGTTTGTACTGGGCCGCCACCTGCGGTGACACGTTCCGCTCAAGCACGGCCGCCTGGGCGCTGATCAGGTCGCACAGCACAGGACGCCCCGACAGTGAGCCGGCCACCATGCCCGCCAGCCGGGCCGACCGGGCCGCGACCGGGGCCGCCGGGTCGGCTCCGGCCTGCAGGTCTGGCCCTAGCTGCGCAAGCCAGTCCTGCCAGGCCGCGTTGAGCAGCTCGAGCAGCACCGCCTCGCGCGACTCGAAGTAGCGCAGCACGTTCGACTTGGCCAGTCCGGCGCGGCGGCTGAGCTCGTTGAGGCTCACCTCGGCCACCGGCATCTCGGCCAGCATCGCGGCGGCGGCCGCCAGGATCGCCTGACGGCGCGCCTCGCGCTGCTCCTCGCTGCGGGCGCGCTGGAAGACGGTCATCCGCACATTTTACAGACCATCGGTCCCTTGTGTATAGACCGCCGGTCTGATATGTTGCCGATAACAGACCGACGGTCTGATGACTTTCCAGCAGCCGAGGCGCGGAGGAACGCTCATGTACGAGATGCCGGATCAGGCGGGCCGGGTCGCCGTCATCACGGGCGCCAACAGCGGCACCGGCAAGGAGGCCGCCCGGCGGCTGGCCGGGGCCGGGGCACATGTGGTGATGGCTGTCCGGACCGTGGCCAAGGGCGAGCAGGCACGCGCGGAGATCCTGTCCGGGCAGCCCGGCGCCAGCATCGAGGTCCGCCGTGCCGACCTGGCCGACCTAGCGGCGGTGACGGAGTTCGCGGACGGCCTGCTCGCGGATGGACGGCCGGTCGACCTGCTGGTCAACAACGCCGGTGTGATGGCGCCGCCGACCCGGATGACCACCGCCGACGGCTTCGAGCTGCAGTTCGGGAGCAACTTCCTCGGCCCGTTCGCGCTGACCCTCCGGCTGCTGTCGCTGCTGCTGGCCGCCCCCGCGCCGCGGGTGGTCACGATGAGCAGCGGCACCGCGAACTTCGGCCGGATCCACTTCGGCGACCTGCAGTGGGAACGCCGGTACAGCGCGAATTTCTCCTACGCCCAGTCCAAGCTGGCCGACCTGATGATGACCCCGCATCTCGCCGCCGTCGCGGCCGAGCGGGACTGGGACCTGATGAGTGTCGCGGCCCACCCGGGCTACACGCGGACGAATCTGCAGACCGCCGGGGCCAGCCTGGGCCGCGACAAGCCGAGGCGGTCGGTCTTCAACAGCATGAGCTTCCTCCCGTCGCAGGATGTCGGGCCGGGCACGGAGCCGCTGCTGTACGCGGCGACCAGCCCGTCGGCTGTGCCTGGTGGCTACTACGGCCCGGGTGGCACGTTCGGGCTGGTCGGTCCCACTACCTTCGTCCGCCCGCCGCGCCGGGCCCGCGACACCGCGGCCGCCGCCCGGCTGTGGGCCGAGGCCGAGCGGCTGACCGGGGTCCATCTGCCGGCCGGTGCCATCCATGCCTGACCGGCTGGGCTGTTAGCCGCCACGCTGACGGGTAGCACGCAGGTATGAGCACTGAGGGCCCGGCGCCCCCATCCAGGCCGGCCTCCACCCCAGGGGCGGTCGCCGCGCCTGCGGCAGGATCCGCGCCCGTGACCAGAGCCGCGGCGGGGACGGTACCGGCGCCGACGGCGGCCCCGGGCACCGAGCGGC
>JBAPYC010000344.1:0-3551 GCA_049284535.1 Streptosporangiaceae bacterium | reverse complement strand
CGGTGGCGCTGTCCGGCCTGGCCGCCGAGATCTACCAGGCGGCGCCCGAGCAGGTCCGGGACGGCTACCTGGCCGCCCTGATGCGGTTCCGCCGGGCCGAGCCGCCGCCCCTGCTGGCCTCCACGCTGGGCGACCTGGGCGTGCTGACCGGCGCGTCCGAGCTGGTCTTCGACGCCTTCCTGACCCCGCGCGGGCTAAGCGCGTGGCGTGCCCCAGAGCAAGACAGCGCGCAGAAAACCGCGTGACTTTCGCCTAACGGACCTGGTAAGTTCCCGACCTTGTGGCTGCGTCAGAGACACAACAAAACCATGATGCCGAACGAGCGGGCGAAGACCCGGTCCTGACCGCCGAGCGCGACCAGCTACGGCGCTCTCGTGAGTTCCTGCACCTGATGCGCGAGGACGTGCTCTCCCTCACCGCCATGGGCGGTGACCCCGTATCCGAGCAATACCTCAAGGCCGACCTTTACCACCGGGCCGAGGCCCTGGTGGACATCCCCGACACCCCGCTGTTCTTCGGGCGGCTCGACTACGCCGGCGCCCCACCGTCCACAGGGCCGTCCACCGGGCTGCCCGCTGGGCCGTCCACTCGGCCAGCCGCTGGGTCGTCCGCTGGGCCGTCCGCTGGCCCGGCCGGCGACGGCGTGGCGGGGCACAGCTTCCATATCGGCCGCAGGCACGTGCACGACCCGGACGGCTCGCCCGCGGTGATCGACTGGCGGGCGCCGGTGTCGCGGCCGTTCTACCGGGCGAGTGCGGCGGATCCGATGGACCTGACGCTGCGGCGCCGGTTCGGCTTCTCCGGGGGCGAGCTGACCGCCTATGAGGACGAGCTGTTCGGAGCCCGTTCGGATGGAAAAGACCTGCCCGCCCGGACGAGCCAGATTCTGCTCAACGAGATCGAACGGCCCAGGTCCGGCCCGATGCGGGACATCGTGGCCACCATCCAGCCGGACCAGGACGACATCGTCCGGGCCGACGCCGGGCAGACGGTGTGCGTGCAGGGCGCGCCCGGCACCGGCAAGACCGCCGTCGGGCTGCACCGGGTCGCGTACCTGCTGTACGCGTACCGGGAGCAGGTCCGGCGGCGCGGGGTGGTCATGGTCGGGCCGAACCAGGCCTTTCTTTCCTACATCCGCAACGTCCTGCCCGCCCTCGGCGAGATCGACGTGACCCAGACAACCGTGGAGGACCTGGTCGCCTCGGTCCCGGTCCGCGGGACGGACACCGAGGCAGCCGCCGTGATCAAGGGCGACGCGCGCATGGCCGAGGTGCTGCGGCGGGCGCTGTGGTCCTCGATCCGGCCCCCGGCCGCGGCGGTGATGGTGCCGCGCGGCACCCGGCGCTGGCGGGTGGCCGCCTGGGAGCTGGAGGAACTGGTGCACGAGCTGCGGCACCGGGGCGTGCGCTATGGCGCGGCCCGGGAGCTGCTCGAGCACCGGATCGCGCACGTGATACTGACCCAGATGGAGGCGGCCGGGGAAGCCTGCGACGACCGCACGCACGAGTCGGTGCGGCGGTCCCGGCCGGTGCGTGCGGCGGTGGAGGCGATCTGGCCCAAGGTCGATCCGGTCCGCCTGGTGTTCGGCCTGCTGTCCTCGGCGCAGCGGCTGGCCGCCGCGGCCGAGGGAGTGCTCAGCGCGGCGGAGCAGGCCGCCATCGGGTGGGCTCAGGCGCCGCGTGGGCCCGGCTCGGCCCGCTGGTCAGCCGCTGACGCCGTGCTCATCGACGAGGCCCGGGACCTGATCACCCGCACGCCCAGCCTGGCGCACGTGGTGGTGGACGAGGCACAGGACCTGTCGCCGATGGAGTGCCGCGCGCTGGGCCGCCGGTGTTCCACCGGCGCGGCCACCGTCCTCGGCGACCTGGCCCAGGGCACCACCGCGTGGGCCGCGCCGACCTGGGCCTCGCTGCTGTCCAACCTGGGCAAGCCGGATACCGACGTGCGGGAGCTGACGGTGGGCTACCGGGTGCCGCGGCAGATCCTGGACTACGCCTCGACGCTGCTGGCGGTGATCGCCCCGGAGCTGCGGCCGGCCTCCTCGCTCCGGGCCGATCACGGCGCCCTGGAGCTGACCCCGGTGGCGCCAGGGGAGCTCGGGCCGGCGCTGGTCGCCGCCTGCCGGCAGGCCGAGGGCCGGCTCGGGTCGGTGGCCGTGATCGCGGCCGATCCCCAGGTGCCGTCCCTGGGCCGGGTGCTGGAGCAGGCCGGCCTGGACTATGGCGCGCCCGGTACGGAAGCGCGGCTCACACTGGTCCCGGTGACCATGGCCAAGGGCCTGGAGTACGACCATGTCATCGTGGTGGAGCCCGCGGGAATCGCCCGGGCCGAGGCTCGTGGCCTGCAGCGGCTCTATGTTGCGCTCACCCGGGCCGTATCGCGGCTCACGGTCTTGTATGCTGAACCACTACCGGCCCCCCTGCCCCATGAGCAACAGGTGCCGTAATCATCGCTAACGGTCATATAGTGAACCAATGACCGGCCGAGCGCGTCCGTTTATTGTAGGAAAGCGTGTCGGTCTTGCTGAACCCGGGAATTTCCCCATGTGCGTTGCGCGGTCGCCGCGGCGGCGGCATGCTGGATGCGGCGGCGACATTTAGTCCTCAACCGACTCCTAAGAGTAACAATGGTGGTAACGGTGGAAGCCAAGCGGACCGGTGATCCGGACCAGATTCAGGCCGTCTATCTGGAAAAGCTAGCTGACGAGTTGTCCCATCGCGGACTTGAGGCGTGGCTGATGGCGCCACCGGGCCGGGTGCCCAGCCTGTATGTGGTGAATCCCGCCGCGCGGGCCCTTGAGGAAAATGTGTATGTCGGTTGCGGCAAAGACGGCATGTGGTGGTTCTGGTGGTCCTGGGCGGAGCGGATCGCCGTAGCCGACGACGTTGACCAGGCGGCGAGCACGATCCAGCGGGTGCTCGCCTCGCTCCTCCGCAAAGACTGAGGGCCGCCGTGACTGAGGCCGCCATGACTGAGGCCCGCAACGGCTGAGCCGGACCTCGCCGCCGTCCCGGCCGTTGAGCTCGCCCGGCTGATCCGGACCCGGCAGCTCTCCGCCACCGAACTTCTCACGGCCACCCTGGCCCGGATCGGCGAGGTCAATCCGGGCATCAACGCGATCGTCACGCTCGTGCCCGAGCAGGCGATGGCCGTAGCCGCCGGGCTGGACACGCAGGCGGCCCACGGCTCTTTCGCCGGGCCGCTGCATGGGCTGCCGATCGCGATCAAGGACCTGGCCGAGACGGCCGGGATCAGGACGACCTACGGCTCGCCGGTCCATGCCTCCTTCGTGCCGTCGTCCGACGCGCCGTACGTGGCCCTGCTCCGGCAGGCCGGCGTGGTCATCATCTCCGAAAACGAACACGCCCGAGTTCGGCGCGGGATCGCAGACCTTCAACCCGGTGTTCGGGCCCACCCGCAATCCGCTGGATACCCGGCTGACCCCCGGCGGCAGCAGCGGCGGCGCCGCGGCCGCGGTCGCGGCCGGCTTGCTGCCGTTCGCCGACGGATCCGATGTCGGCGCCAGCGTGCGCAACCCGGCGGCCTTCTGC
>JBAPYC010000343.1:0-4252 GCA_049284535.1 Streptosporangiaceae bacterium | reverse complement strand
GACCCGCGGGCGTTCGCCGGACTGAGGCGGGTTGCCGATGGCCAGCTCAATACATCGGACGGTGTCGCGGATGTGGATGAAGGCGCGGGTCTGGCCGCCGGTGCCGTGCACGGTCAGGGGGTGGCCGATGGCGGCCTGCATGAGGAAGCGGTTCAGGACCGTGCCGTAGTCGCCGTCGTAGTCGAACCGGTTGATCAGCCGGGCGTCGCGGGCGGTCTGCTCGGTCTGGGTGCCCCAGACGATGCCCTGGTGCAGGTCGGTGATGCGCAGGCCGTCGTTCTTGGCGTAGAAGGAGAACAGCAGCTGGTCCAGGGTCTTGGTCATGTGGTAGACCGAGCCCGGGTTGGCGGGGTGCAAGATCTCCCGCTCGAGCTCGCCGTCCGGCGTGGGCACCTTCACGGTCAGGTAGCCCTCGGGGATCGGCGCGCTGCCGGACCAGCCGTAGCCGTAGACGCCCATGGTGCCCAGGTGGGCCAGGGCCGCGTCGACGCCGGTCTCGACCAGGGCGACCAGCAGGTTGTGGGTCGCGCGGATGTTGTTGTCGACCGTGTACCGCTTGGTGGCCGGGGTGCGCATCGAGTACGGGGCGGCACGCTGCTCGGCGAAGTGCACGATCGCCTCGGGCTGCTTCTCCAGCAGGACGGCGACCAGGCGGTCGTACTCGGTGGCGATGTCCGCGCTCACGAAGTCGATGTCGCGACCGGAGACTTCCTTCCAGGCCCGCAGGCGCTCCCCCACCGGGCGGATCGGAGTCAGCGACTCGACCTCGAGGTCGATGTCGATCTTCCGCCGGCTCAGGTTATCCAGGATGGTGACGTCGTGACCGCGGTCCGACAGGTACAGCGACGTTGGCCAGCCACAGAATCCGTCACCGCCGAGAACCAGAACACGCATCGTAGAGAAGCTCCCTCTTGCTGGGGATATGTGTTGGGGTACCGGCCACACGTACCACCTGGACCTTACCCGGCAGACGACCGGGCGGGCGAACCTTTCTGCCTGAGAACCGTTATGTGAGTTAGATGACGGTTCCCTTACGTCCGGTGACCATCATGGCCATCACGAGTCGCCGCGGGACAGAATCATCACCTATTCGTCCTTATCCGGACACGCGAGGCAGCCGGGGCTTGCGCTACCAGCGGGGAAGGCTGGACAGATCATGGCGGCATCAGCGCACAGTAACAGCAGCAACTTCAGGGACCGCGACGGCAGCGAGAACGGCCGGAAAAGGAACAGCGACAACAAGAAGAAGAGCAGCAGCGCGGGCATCCTGCGGCTCAGCCAGCGGGACATCGACGGCCTCTTACTCTGCGCTGAGCATTACGCCGCGCCCTATGACCTGCTGGCGCAGGCGCTCGGCGTAGGCGCTGAGCGGCTGCCCGAGATCGTCAGGCGATGGCGGAACATTGGCTTCGCCGCCAGCGCGCGGCTCGGGCCCGGACCGACCTGGTGCTGGCTGACCCGGGAGGGCATGAACGCAACCGGGTTCCGGTACTCGGCCGGGAAGCCGTCGGTGGGGCGGCTGGCGCACACCCGGGCCGTGCTGGCCGCCCGGCTATGGCTGGAGAGCGGGTCGGCCTGGCAGCAGCGGCAGGGCTGGTGGTGCTCGGAGCGCCGGCTGCACACCAAACGGGTACGCAGCCTGGGCGGGCACATGCCGGATGCCGAGGTGCACTGGCCGAGCCTGGAGGACAGCCCGTACGCGGGGCAGATCTGGGCCATCGAGGTCGAGCTCACCGCCAAGCCGGTGGCCCGGACCACCTCGACCATGACCGAACTGATCTGGGCCAACCGGTACGCGGCGATCGTGTACCTCACCTCCCCCTCGGCCCGGCACGTGGTCACCACGGCCGCGCTGCGGCTGCCGGAGGCCGACCGGATGCGGATCGCGATCCGGACCCTGCCGGAGCCGGCCCTCAGCCCGGAGCTTCCGTCATGACGGTGTGGTCGTGGATCCGGCTGCGGATCTACCTGTGGCTGCTGCGTAAGGGGCTCATGGTCGCGGGCTGGGCGCTGCTGGGGCTGGCGGCCCTCGTGCTATGGCCGGTGACGGGCGTGGCCCTGCTCGGGTACGCGGTGGCGTGGCTGCGCGGGTGGCCGCCGGTGCGGCTCGCACGGACCGCGCTGTGGGCGCTCCCGATGACCTTCATCGCCACGGTGGGCCGCGCCGTGCACGTGCACAGCTGGCGGGCGCTCGCGCTGGCGCCGGTGCGTACCTGGCTGGTGAGCTGGCATCACCTGGGCGGCTACCCGCTATTGCGGACGGCGGTGCTGCTGAGCCCGGTGGCCATCCCGGCCGGGCTGGGGCTGGGCTCGCTGCTGTGGCTGTGGCGGATCTTCGCGGTCAGCAGCGGGCACGCGGGCTGGCTGGCGTCGGCGCCGATCACGTTCGATACCCAGATGTGGGGCCGCCAGGTCCGCACGGCCAAGGGGCGGACCGCGGCCCAGGGGCTGGTGCCGCTGGTCGCCCGGCACGGCCGGATCCCGGTCGGCGGCACCATCCGGTCCATCGGGCACCGCTGGCACCCGGTGTTCAGCGTGCCGTCCACGGCCTGCGCCCGGCACATGGTGGTGATCGGCGCGACCGGCAGCGGCAAGACCAACCTGATGATGCGGCTGTGGGCGGGCTGGTTCACCGCCACCCTGGAGAACAGCGGCACCACCGGGCGGCGGCCGGCGCTGATCGTGCTGGACTGCAAGGGCGGCCTGGACGCGCGGGAGAAGGCCGAGCGGACCAAACGGCTGCTCTACGGCGCCGGCGCCCGGCGGGTGGCCATCTGGCCGGAGCAGGCCTCGCTGTCGCTGTGGGACCTGCCGCCGGCCGACCTGGCCGTGCTGCTGTTCCAGATGATCGAGTCCGGCGACGGCGCGGCCGCCTACTACGCCGACATCATGCAGGCCGTGCTGATGCTGGCGGTGACCGCGCCGGCTGGGCCGCCGCTGAGCGCGGCCGGGTTCCTGGACCGGCTGACCGCCCGCTGGCTGCACGCGGCCTGGGACGACGGCCGCCATCCCAGCGAGATGGAGTGGATCAAGGCCGCGACCAAGCACATGCCCGACATCCAGCTCCGGTTCGTCACCCTGCTGCAGCGGCTCGGCCCGGGACTGGACGGGCCAGGGAACCTGGCCGACGCCGACGTCTGGTACTTCATCCTGGAGGGCACCCGCGAACCCTCGGTGGCCGAGGCACAGGCCATGGCCATCACCGAGCTGACCGCGGCCGCGGCCACCGCGGTGGAGACCGAGCCCAAGTTCATGCTGCTGGCCGCCGACGACTACAGCGCGGTATCCGGGCGCGTGCCGCTGTCCAACCTGTACGAGCGGGGCCGCTCGCTCGGCATCGGCATGCAGGTCTCGGCGCAGTCCTGGCAGGGGCTCGGCGCGGACGAGGACGAGCGGTACCGGATCGCGGCCACCGCCGACGGCGGGATCTGGGTGCTGGAGACTCCTTACCCCGAGCCGCTGTCCGGGCTGGCCGGGCAGCGGCGGGTGCTGGACACCGCCCGGCGGATGGCCGGGGTGGCCTGGGGTCCCGACGGCACGACCCAGGAGCGGCGGGCCTGGGTGGCCGACCCGGAGCTGATCCGGCGGCTGGACACCGGGCAGGCCTGTTACATCCACCGCGGCGCGGCCACCTTCGTCCAGGTGGCCCGGCCGCGGCCGTCGCCGCTGACGCTGATGTACCGGCCGCTGCCGGCCGAGCCACCGGTGCCGCCGCCGCGTCAGCCAGGAATGTGGGGCCAGCCAGGGAGCCAGCCGGGAAGAGCGCCCGAGCCCGGGCCGGAGCCGCCGCCGGTGCCGGTTCAGCTCGAGGACGTGCTGGGACCGGGAGGACCGTGGTGAGCACCCCCGACCCGTTCGCCATCCTCGGGCTGGACCCGCAGGCCGAGCTGACCGACGCCGACGTCCACCGGGCCTGGCGGCGGATCGCCACCGCCACCCATCCGGACCGGCCCGGCGGCGGGGACATCGCGCGCTACACGGCCGCGTCCACCGCCTACACGACGCTGCGCACCGCGTGGGGACGCGGCGAGGCCCGGGCCGACCTGGCCGAAGCCGAACTAGCCGGGGCCGATCCAGCCGGGGCCGACCCAGCTGCGCCGAAATTGGCCGGGGCCCGGATCGACCTGGCTGGGGAGGGGGTGACCCAGCCCGTTCGGCTGTTCGAGGAGGCCGGGCCGAGGCCGCCGGGACTCGGTCCGTGGGCGGCCGGCCGGGTGCGGGCGCTCTGGGAGCTGCCGGCCCGGGTCCGGCT
>JBAPYC010000342.1:0-4638 GCA_049284535.1 Streptosporangiaceae bacterium | reverse complement strand
CGTCCCCGTCAGCGCTGGCGTCCCCGTCAGCGCTGGCGTCCCCGTCAGCGCTGGCGTCCCCGTCAGCGCTGGCGTCCCCGTCAGCGCTAGCGTCCCCGTCAGCGCGGCCGTCCTCCTCAGCGACGCGGCGGAGCATCGCCTCGGCCTCGGTGACGTCGAGCCGTTCCGCGGAGTCCTTGCGGAGCAGGCCCTCGATCACGGGCCGCAGCGAGCCGGCCCGGGCCGACATGTCGGGCTCCTCGGACACGACCGCCGTCAGGCTGGCCAGCGGGTCTCCCCGCTCGAACGGCGGCTTCCCCTCGACCGCGGTGTAGAGCGAGGCGCCCAGCGCCCACAGGTCCGCAGCGGTTCCCGCAGTCCCTCCGCGGGCCCGCTCGGGAGCCACGAAGGAGGGCGAGCCCATCAGGATCCCCGTGCCGGTCAGGGCCGAGCTGTCCGCCGCCTTGGCGATCCCGAAATCCGTCAGCACGACCCGGCCCTCCGGGCTGAGCAGGATATTCGAGGGCTTCACGTCCCGGTGCACCACGCCGGTCCCGTGCACCGCCCGCAGCGCGGCCAGCACCTCCAGCCCGATATGAGCCGCCTGCGACGGTGTCATCGGGCCGTCCTCGACCACCGTGTCACGCAGGGAGCGGAACGGCACGAGCTCCATGATGATGCACGGGCGGTCGTCCTCTTCCACGATGTCGTAGACGCCGACCACGTTGGGATGCCGGAGCCGCGCCGCCAGCTGCGCCTCCCGCACCGCCCGGTTCCGCACGACCTCGCGATCGGCCTGGTCGAGCTCCGGCGGCCAGATGATCTCCTTGAGGGCGACATCCCGGCCGAGCAGCTCGTCGTGGGCGCGCCAGATCGCGCCCATCCCGCCCCGGCCGATAACGGCCTTCAGCCGGTACCGGCCGGCCACCACGCGCTCCGGCTCGGCGGACGTCACGATTGGCCGTTACCCGGCCAGTCACGCGACTAACGGGCACGTCCGTACTAAATGCCATCAAACGTCAGCCCGGCCGGATTCAGCCGGAGGCGCCGGGTCAGCCGGAGGCGGTGTGGTCGGCGGTGAGCTGGGTCAGCTCGCTGCGGGCGGCGACCGCGTCGGGGTGGGCGGCGCCCAGAACGCGGGTTCGGTCGGCGATCAGCTGGCGGTAGAGCTCCACCGCCTCGGCACGCCGGCCCTGGCGGGCGGCCAGCCGCGCCAGCGTGGCCCGTGAGGTGAGAGTGTCCGGATGGTCATCACCGAGAATCCGCCGCCTGGCCGCGAGTATCTCGCGGCTGAGCCGCTCGGCCTCGGCGTAGCGGCGCTGCAGGCCGATCACCCGGGCGACGTCCTGGCGGGCCAGCAGCGTATCGGGATGGTCGGTCCCGAGCATGCGCTGCCGCCCGGTCAGCACCTGGCGGTACTGCTGCTCGGCCGCCGGGTAATGCCCCCGCTGCTCGTCCAGCCACGCCAGGGTGCCGCGGGTGGTCAGCGTCTCGGGATGATCGGTGCCCAGCAGCCGCAACCGGTCGGCCAGGACCTCGCGGCACAGCGCCTCGGCCTCGGGCAGCCGGCCGCGCAGCCCGGTCAGCCAGGCCAGGGTCTCGCGGGCGGCCAGGGTGTCAGGATGATCGTCACCGAGGATGTTCCGGCGGCCGCCGATGACCTGGCTGACGATCTCCATGGCCTCGGTGTAGCGGCCCTGCCGCCCGATCAGCCAGCCGAGCCGGTGGCCGGTATCGAGGGTGTTCGGGTGCTCCTCGCCGAGCGTCCGGCGGCGGGCCGCCAGGACCTGCCGGAACATGGGCTCAGCGTCGGCGTAGCGGCCCTGCAGGCCGAGCACGCGGGCCAGCCGGTGGCTTGTCGACAGGTTGTCGGGGTGGTCCTCGCCGAGCAGCCTGCGCCGGTCTTTCAGGACCTGACGGCACATGTCCTCCGCCTCGGCGTAACGCCCCTGCAGGCCGATGATCCGCGCGAGCCGGTGCCGGGTGGCCAGGGTATCCGGGTGGTCGTCGCCGAGAATCCGCCGGCGATCCCGCAGGACGCCGAGGTAGAGCTGCTCCGCCTCGGCGTAGCGGCCGGCCTGCCGGGCCATCCGGGCCAGGTTCTGGCGGCTGGCCAGGCAGTCGGGATGATCAGAGCCGAGGATACGTACCTGGTCCTGGTGGACCTCCCGGCTGAGCCGTTCGGACTCCTCGTGCCGCCCCTGTGAGCCGATCATCCGGGCCAGGTGGTGCCGGGCCGCCAGGGTCTCCCGGTCCTGCGCTCCGCGCAGCCGGCTGTCGTCATCGATCAGCCGGCGGTAGAGCTGCTCGGCTTCGCCGTAACGGCCCTGCAGGCCGATGGCGGTGGCCAGGTCACGGCGGGTCGCCAGGGTGTCCAGGTGCTCCTCACCCAGCACCCGGATCCGGTCGGCCAGCAGCTCGCGGTAGATGGTTTCGGCCGCGCCGCTGCGGCCGCGGCGGACGATCGTGCGCGCGAGGTAGCCGCGAGCGGTCATGGCGGCGGGGTCGTCGCGGCTGAGCAGGGCGGCCCCGGTCACGCTGGCCTGGGCCAGTTTCTCGGCGGCGGCCAGCCGCCCGGCGCTGAGCAGGGCCTCGGTGCCGACCGCGCTGACGGCCAGCAGGCGGGCCAGCGCCTGCGGACCGAGTTCATCGGCGAGCAGGTCGATCACCGCGTTCAGGTGGGGCACGACCAGCCGCCAGGACGGCCAGTCGCCGGGCCGGACCGGATCGAGCCGCGCCGCGGCGGCCTCGAGCAGCGCCACGGCCGTTTCCCGGACCGTGGCCTGCTCGGCCGGCCCGCTGGCCGTCAGCCGGCCGCGGTTGGCATCGGCCACCATCGGGTGCACGGTGACGGCACCCAGTCCGGCTGGGCCGTCCGCCGCCGAGATCTCGACCAGGCCGGTGTGCGAGAGTCCCTGCAGGCCAGCTAGCAGCCCGCTTCGTTCGGCCCCACTGTCTCCGGTGTTGTGCTCAGCGGCCAGCAGGTGCGCGAGCGGCGGCAGCTGCAGCAGCCAGGCCGGGATGGGCGTGGCCGGCGCGTAGCAGGCCAGCAGCAGGAGCAGCGGCCGGGCCTGCGGCATGCCCTCGGCGGCGAGGGCGTCGAGGGACAGATCCCAGGTGCGCTGGATTGTGGCCGGGATATCCGCGCCCTGCTCGGCGGCGCCGGTGAGGGCCGCGGGCAGCTCCACCCCGTCCAGGGCCTGGCGGTAGCCGGCGAAGCTGGACCAGCGCGCGAACGGGGAACCCAGATAGGCGCCGGCCAGGTGCAGCGCCAGCGGCAGGCCGCCCAGGCGGCGGGAAAGCTCACGCGCCTCAAGGCCGCCCGGATCGGCGACCTCGGGGGCCAGGTCCCGCAGGACCTCGGCGCCGCCCTCGTCGTCGAGCGGCTTGAGCTCGCGCAGCGTGACACCCGTTCCCCAGACCTGGGGGTCCCGGTTGCGGGTGGTCACGATCACCATCCCGGCCGGATCGGCCCGCAGCCAGCCGGTGCCGTCGGCCGGCGTGCTGGCGTCGACGCCGGCCAGCACGGCGGGATTGTCGGCGCCCTCGAAGACCAGCAGCCAGCGGCGCCCGGCCGCGTGCTCGCCGTTCAGGAACTCCCAGGCCCGGGCGGGCGCGGTCCGGGCGCCCTCGCGCACCGGCACCGTTACCGACTCCGGGGCGCCCAGCTCGCGCAGGACCTCGAGCATGCCGCTGGTCAGCAGGGCCGTGTCCGCGGCGCGCAGCCACCACACGCGGTAGCCACGTTCCCGGGCCATCCGGGCGGCGGACAGCGCGAGGGTGGACTTGCCCATGCCGCCCATGCCGGCGATGACGAACGCCCGGCTCGCCCGCCATGGATAGGGCCGCAGGGCCCGGCGCAGCTCGCCGAGCAGGCTCTCCCGGCCACGCACCTCGCGGGGGAGCTTGCCGAGCGGAGCCTCGACCGGGAGCGGCCCGTGATCGGGCGGCGGCCCCGGCTGGGGCAGGGCGCCGGCGTGCGGGCCGGGCGGGGGTCCGGCCAGGTGCATCCAGGCTGACACCTGGATCTGCTTGACCTGGCACTGCAGGTGCTCGAAGGTCGCGGGGTCCGTCCGGCCGGGACGGTTGCGGACCACGTGCTCGTAGACGAAATCCGAGGCCGCGAAGCCCAGGTCCGCCTGCGTCTCGGCGAGCCGGTCCTTGAGCGGCTGGGCATCGAGGATGCGCGCGGTGGTGATGATGGCCTGCCCGGTGAGACCTTCGGCGTCCCGGCCCACGGGCCCGACGTGCAGTGCCGCCCGCAGCTGGATACGCACCACGTCACTGGCCCGGCGGTTGTACTGCCGCAGCCTGCTCGCCAGCTCACCGATCAGCGGGTCGACCACGCGGACGGTAGAGACCGTCGGCGGGACCACGACGATGATCCCGTCACCGCGGTCCTCGTGATAGCACACCTCCCACGGGACGCCGGACGCCTCCAGGGCGGACCGCACGATCTCATACAGTGCTTTGCGCACCACGTCACGGTCGCCGTCGTTCCGGTCCGGATTCCCGTACCCGGCCACGTCGGTGAACAAGATCGAGCAGTTGAGCGGCTCATCCGACCCCCAGGGCCAGGGCCAGCGGGCCGCCAGGATCTGCCCGGCGCCGGCCTGCTGGCCCTCGTCCGGGGCGGCCCCGTCCGGGGCAGGGCCATCC
>JBAPYC010000341.1:0-7300 GCA_049284535.1 Streptosporangiaceae bacterium | reverse complement strand
GGCCACCGGCGGCCCGGCGGAGCGGACCTTCGCCACCCTGGTCGGCCTGGAGCTGCGGCCGCGCCGGCTGCGCGAGGCCGCGACCATCTGGCAGGGGCTGACCGAGGCTCGCGGCATCGACGGCCGGGACGGGCTGTGGGCCCACCCCGACCTGCTGCCTGCCGCCGACGACCTGGAAAACCCGGACGCGTTCGTGCAGGGCCAGCCCGAGCTGGATATCTCCGATCTGGAAGATAACGACGGCGAGTGAACCCGGGTAATTACCGTCCGGAGCCAGCCGGGCGCTAAATAAGGCGCCGGCATGGAAATGACCTGGCCGGCAATGGCCAGGCCAGGTGCCGTGTGCCCCATCATGGGAAATACCGCGAAAGGCCCACCTCAACGGGCCTGCGCCGCATGATGGCAAGGCACACAGGGCAGGAGTCCGGCATGGACCAACCAGAAGAAACCGATGTGGTGGTGATTGGGCTCGGTCCCGGCGGCGAATACGTGGCCGGAACCCTGGCCGAGGCGGGGCTGCACGTAACCGGAGTCGAATCCCGGCTCGTCGGCGGCGAATGCCCCTATTACGGGTGCGTGCCATCCAAGATGATGATCCGGGCCGCCAACCTGATCGCCGAGACCCGGCGGGTGCCCGGCATGGCAGGCACCTCGACCGTCAGCCCCGACTGGGACCCGGTGGCGCTGCGGATCCGGGAAGAGGCCACCGACTACTGGAACGACAAGGTGGCGGCGGACCGGTTCGAGGGCAAGGGCGGCTACCTGATCCGCGGTCACGGCACCATCACCGGGGCGGGGCAGGTGACGGTCAGCACCAGTGAGGGCCCCCGGCACCTGACCGCCCGCACCGGCATAGTGATCAACAGCGGCACCGAGCCCGCCGTCCCGCCGCTGGAGGGCCTGGCTGACACCCCGTACTGGACCAACCGCGACATCGTGCAGGCCGAGCAGGTCCCCGAGTCGATGATCATCCTCGGCGGCGGCGCCATCGGCTGCGAGTTCGCTCAGGTCTTCGCGCGGTTCGGCACCCAGGTCACGATCATCGAGGCGCAGTCCCGGCTGCTGTCCTTTGAGGAGCCCGAGGCCAGCGAGCTGATAGAGCGGGTCTTCGGCGAGCAGGGCATCAAGGTGTGCACGGACGCCCCGGCCGAGCAGGTCAGCTACCGCGACGGCCGGTTCACCGTCGACCTGGGCGGCGGCACCAGCTACTCGGCCGAGCGGCTGCTGGTGAGCACCGGCCGCTGGTCCGACCTGGCGGCGCTCGGCGTGGCCGCGATCGGCCTGGACCCGCATGCGCACACGATCGCGACCGACGGCTGGATGCGCGCCGCCGACCGGGTCTGGGCGCTGGGCGACGTGACCGGCAAGGGCGCGTTCACCCACATGTCCATGTACCAGGCGGACATCGTGGTGCGGGACATCCTGCGCCAAGGCGGCGAGCAGGCCGACTACACCGCGGTGCCGCGGGTCACGTTCACCGACCCGGAGATCGGCTCAGTCGGCCAGAGCGAGGCGCAGGCCCGGGCCGCGGGCCTGAACGTGCGGACCGGCGTCAGCCAGATCCCGTCCGCCTCGCGCGGCTGGATCCACAAGAAGGGCAACGAGGGCCTCATCAAGGTCGTCGAGGACGCCGACCGGTCGGTGCTGGTCGGTGCCACCTCGGCCGGCCCCTATGGCGGTGAGACGCTCAGCGCCCTGGCGGTGGCGGTGCGGGCTCAGGTGCCGGTGGCCACCCTGCGCAACATGCCCTACGCCTACCCGACGTTCTACCGGGCCATCGAGGACGCGCTGAAAAAGCTCGGGTCGTCATGACACACCGCCCGACCGTGGTCGCCTTCGACGTGATCGAGACGCTGATGTCGCTGGAGCCGCTGCGGCAGCGGTTCATCGACATCGGCCAGCCCCCGCATTTGCTCGAGGCCTGGTACACCCGGACTCTCCGCGACGGCATGGCGATCTCCGCCACCGGGGATTTCGCGCCCTACGCCGAGGTGGCCGAGGCCGCGCTGCGCGGGCTCACCAGCTACACCGTCAGCGACGACCAGGTGGCGCAGGTCATGGCGGGCTTCAGCGAGCTGCCTGCCTTCCCCGACGCGGCGCCCGCGATGACCGCGCTGACTACCGCCGGGGTGCGGGTGGCCTGCCTGACCAACGGCTCGGCCTCCCTCACCTCCTCCTTCGTCAACCGGTCCGGGCTGGGGGCGCTGGTCGATCAGGTCGTCTCGGTGGATGAGGTGTTCCGCTGGAAGCCGGCCGGAGTGGTGTACCTGTACGCCGCCGAGATACTGAAGGTGCCGCCGGCCTGGATGGCGCTGGTGGCCGCGCACGACTGGGACTGCCACGGCGCCAAGCGGGCCGGGCTGACCGCCGGCTTCGTCAGCCGCAAGTCCGGCGGGTACGGCGCCCCGTTCGAGCCGCCCGACGTGACCGGTGAGGACCTGACCGAGGTCGTGGCCGGGCTGCTGGCCCTCGATCCCTGAGGCCCTGCACAATCAGCGATGTGCGCACGGTGGGCGTCCCGGTCACGGACCAGGGCGCGGCGCTGGACTTCTACGTGGGCACGCTGGGTTTCGAGAAGCGGCTCGATGCCGACCTGGGTGGCGGCCGGGACGGCGACGGCCTGGAGATCATGGAACAGGCCTGAGGGCGCGCTCAGTTCCCGGAGGGCTCGCCGGCGGTGCGGCGGGCGGGCCGGCCCACTGGACGCCGGGCCACCCCGTGCCGGTCGAGCACGGCGGTCACCCGGCGCGAGCTGATGCCGAACCGTGCGGCGCACTGGTGCAGGCCCAGGCACTCATCCCGGTACGCGGCCACCACGGCCGCTTCGTCCACGCCGTCGCCGGGCCGGCGCAGGGCGATGCCCTGGTCGGCCAGGAACTTAGTGATCGTGGTCCGGGACACCCCGAACAGCTGAGCGCACTGCTGGACTGTCAGCCGCCGGTCGCGATAGGCGGCGGCGACGGCCTCGGGGCGCAGCCGGACCGGGCGGCCCAGCGCCGCGGCCAGCATGCCGGACAGGACCGACGGGCTGGTCGCCGCGGCCAGCAGCGCAACGGGCAGCGCTGGGCCGCGCGCAGGCCGAGCCTCGGCCACGTAGCAGGGCACGCCCCGGATAACGCGGCGGCCGATCCGGTAGGCCGGGTAGGCCTGCCGCAAGATGGCGAGATCATCGAGGGCGTCTAGGTCCTGCTGGGCTGACGAGCCATCGGAGGCTGCGGGACGGTCTAGGGCTGCTGGGTTATCTAGCGCTGCTGGGCTATCTAGCGCTGCTGGGCTATCTAGCGCTGCTGGGCCATCTAGCGCTGCTGGGCCATCCAGGGCTGCGGCGCCGCTCGGGACGCCATGGCTGCCCGGGCCAGCTGAGTCATCCGGGGCTGCTGGCTGACCCCAGAGAGCGTCCTGCACCCGGACAGCGTCCTGCGGCGAGGGCGGCCCGGGAAGCCGGCGTTTCCGGACAAAGGCCGACACGGATAAGACATCAGGAGCTCAGGCAGCACGGCTCAGACAGCAGCCAGCAGGCCGTCCAGGGGTTCCGGCACCCGGCCCAGGTCCAGGTCCAGGGCCGAGGCGAGCAGGTGGGCGTAGCGGAGCTTCCGGCCCGAGCGGGTCCCCATGAACCGGCGGAGCTGCTGGGGGCGGGATCGGTTGCGCTGGAAGGGCTGCCGGGTGAAGGTGCGGAACGGGCCGAGCTCGCCGGCCGCCTGGATCAGCTCCTCCACGGCGGCCACGCCGAGGGCCCGGATCATCTCGTCTTCCAGATCGGCCACACACACGAAGAAGCCCGGCCACTCCAGCCCGACCCGGGTCAGCGCACGCCGGAAGTCGCCCTCCTGACCCTGATCGCACAGGCCTGCCAGCCGGACGCCGAACCCGGCCGGGCCGAACAGGTCCAGGAAATGGCCGATGTTGGTGGCGCCGCCCATCGGCACCACGAACACGTGCTCGCGGTCCAGGTCCCTGCCCCGGCGCGCGGCCAGGGTGGTCAGCGCGGACTGGTCGCTCATGCCCTCGACCAGGACGATCGTGCACCACCCCGCGGCCTCGCGGGCCCGGGCCACCGCGGCCAGCAACGTGCCGCTGCTGGCGCCGGCCGCTTCGGTGGCGGCGGCCAGCCGGCTCAGCGACGCCTCATCCACATCCCTTAGTCTCGCAGCCATGCAACGAAGCACCGACCGGATTTACACCACGCACGTCGGCAGCCTGGCCCGGCCGGCCGCGCTGCTGGACCTGATGAAGGCGGCAGCGCAGGGCCGCGACGTGGACCCGGCCGAACGGGCCGAGACCGAGCGCGAGGCCGTGGCGGACGTGGTGGCCCGGCAGCGCGCGGCCGGGCTGGACGTGGTCTCGGACGGCGAGCAGACCAAACCGGGGTTCTTCGCCTACATCGGCGAGCGGCTGAGCGGGTTCGAGCCGCGACCGGATCGCAGCCCGATTGAGCAGTTCCGGCCCGAGATCGACGCCTTCCCTGAGTACTACGAGCAGTACTTCAAGGGCGCCATGACCGGCGGGATGGCCGCCCCGGCCGTGGCGCTCGGCTGCACTGGCCCGGTGTCCTATATCGGGCAGCAGCGTCTGGCCCGGGACCTGGAACTGCTCCGCGCGGCGGTCGGCGAGACCGGCCCGGACGGGGTCTTCGTCAGCGCGGTGGCGCCCAGCGGGGTCGGCGGCAACGAGTACTACCCCACCGAGGCGGCCTACCTGGACGCCGTGGCCGACGCGCTGCACGTGGAATACGCGGCCATCGTCGAGGCCGGGTTCACCCTGCAGATCGACGACCCGTTCCTGTCCGACGTGTTCAGCTACGGGACCGGCTCGGCCCAGGACAAGCTGGAGACGGCGCGGTTGTACGTGTCCGCGATCAACCGGAGCCTGCGCGGCATCCCCCGCGACCGGGTGCGCCTGCACACCTGCTACGGCATCAACGAGGGCCCGCGCGTGCACGACGCGTCGCTGGCCGAGATGATCGGCACGCTATTCAGCATCAAGGCCGGGGCGTTCTCCTTCGAGGCCGCCAACCCCGCGGCACGAGCACGTCTGGCACGTGTTCGAGTCGGTCGCGCTGCCGCCGGACACCGTCCTGCTGCCCGGGGTCATCAGCCACGCCACCAGCATTGTCGAGCACCCTGAGGTCATCGCCGACCGGATCGAGCGATTCGCCCGGCTGGCAGGCCGCGAGAACGTCGTGGCCAGCGCCGACTGTGGCTTCTCCTCCCAGGCCACCTACTCCCCCGAGATCCATCCCACCATCGTCTGGGCCAAGTTCGAGTCCCTGGCCGAAGGCGCCCGCCGCGCCACCGCGCGCCTGTGGCCCTAGGACGCTTTCATGATCATGGCCAGCTTCGACCGTCATTTGGTCGTTTCTGGCCATGATCATGAGAAGGGTCGGCCGGTGGGGCGGCGGAGGTGGACGAGCGGGGGCAGCGGCCCGGGCGGCTGGGCTGGTTTAGGTGAAGGCGGGGATGGCGCCGTTGTGGTAGCGGGGCTCGCCGTTGACGATGGTGGCCAGGACGGTCAGCCCGGCGATGCGGTCGGGGCTGACCGCGGTCAGGTCTTCGGAGAGGATGACCAGGTCGGCGAGGAGGCCGGGCGCGATCGAGCCCTTGACGTGCCCCTGGCGGCTGGCGTAGGCCGGCCCGGGGGTGCAGGCGTACAGGACCTGCCCGGCGGTGATGGCCTCGGCGGGGTTAAACGGCTCGCCGGAGGCGGTGCGCGGTTCACCATGTCCGCGATGGCGAGGGCCGATGCTCGTGGCCGGCCCGGATCCATGGTCAGTACTTGGCGTTGATCAGCACCAGGTCGGTCATAGCAGCGCCGTGACGGGGGTGCTGGCCAGCCGGTAGCGGACGACCCGGCCCTCCCGCTCGGCGATGACGGTCTGGCTAGCGCGCAGGTAGCGCAGCGTCTGGGAGACGGTGGTGTCGTTGATCCCGGTGGCCGCGGCCAGGTCGGAGACGCTGATCGGCTCGGCCGCCTTGATGGCCATGAGCAGGGTGAGACGGGTCGGATCGGCGAGCACGGCGAACTGCCGGGCCCGGGCCTGGATCGTCTCGGGCGGGTCGAGAGCGGCGATGGCCTGGCAGATCCGCTCGGCGTCGATGACGCGGTGACCGGATCGTTCTGCGGGCAGCAGGTGCACCTGCCCAGGATTCCATATCCGGCTGTACCAATGTGATCATCGGCAGCCGCTGGCGGGTTGGTAGCGTCAGGGCGGTGACCAAGTACATGACCTGGCTGGTGCCATCGGCGAGCCCCGAGCGTGACCGCCTGGCCGCGGTCATCGGAGGGCTGGCGGCCGAGCATCAGGCGCCGGTGTTCGAGCCGCACGTGACGATGACGGACCCGGTCGAGGCGGACGAGCTGTCCGTGCTGGGCGTGCTGCAGCCGATGCTGTCCGGACGCGCGGCGGTTGAGGTGACGCTGAGCGGGTTCGGCCATGAGCCGGAGTTTTTCCGGTCGCTGTATCTGGCCGTCGAGCCGTCGGAGCCGCTGACCGCGCTGCACGACGCGGCCCGGCTGGCCTGGGAGCAGATCCTGCCGCCGTACCGGCCGCACCTGTCGCTGCTGTACGCGGACCTGCCCGAGGAGAGCAAGGACGCCATCGCCAGCGGGCTCGGCCTGGACCTGCCGATGACCATCCGGCTGGACGCGGTGGAGCTGTGGGCCGACGACAATAAGGGCGTGGCCAGCTGGCGCCGGGTTGCGCGGCTGCTGTTCCCTGGGTAGGGCTTCTGCTTTGCCTGGGCAGGGCTTCCCGTGGTGGCGTTCCCTGGGGTGGGGCTTCCTACGGTGGCGTTCCCTGGGGTGGGGCTTCCCACGGTGGCGTTCCCTGGGCTGGGGTTTTCCGGTCCCTGAAGGTTCGGGTTTTCCTCCTTGCCGCGCCCGGATGCGGCCGGATACGATCCGGTTTAGCGGCAGCACACCGCCTGCCCGCTTCCGAGCCAGCGGCCGGCCCGCGCCGGGCGTGGCGACGAGGACAAGGGTCCACGACTCGCGGTCATTTCGCTTATTCGTGCCTTCACCACGGCGAGCAGACGCGGGCCGACTCGCCGGGAAGCACAGATCATGACTCAGAACAAGGCGCAGAAGAGCGCCGCCCGCCAGCGCATGTCCGAGACCGGCGAACCCTACAGCGTGGCCCGGCACGCGGTCCAGAAGGAGCGGGCCGCGGATGAGTCGGCCGGCCCGGCGGTGCAGTCGCTGGAGGCGGGAGCGCAATCGCCGCAGGCGGCCGGGGGCTCGCAAGCTGGGGCGTCGCGTGGCGAGGGCTGGGACCCGCGCGGGTTCGCGGACGAGGCGTTGC
>JBAPYC010000340.1:0-4860 GCA_049284535.1 Streptosporangiaceae bacterium | reverse complement strand
CTCAGCATCCGCCGGGCCCCCTGGATCTTCCGGGCGCCCGGTATCCGGCGGCGCGGGCGGCGGCCGGCTCTCCGGCGTAACCGGCTGCGCGGCCCGCTCATGGGTAGTCCGGTGCTCCCGACCAGGCATCGTGCCATTTCTTTCCGAGGGGCGGTTCAGGCCGAACGCACCGCCGTCGTTGATCGCGCCGCGAGCCTACCGTACGCTGCGGCGGTTCGCTCGCAGAGGGATTTCACCGCCAGCCAGGGCCCCGGCCGGGGCGGCCGCAAGGGCGCGCTGGCCGCGCTCGCGGCAACGATTGCATAAAGGGCGGCCAGATGGCCCGCGGACCGGGTCAGTGACCCCGTGCCTGCACCATCAGGACGGTAAGGTAAAGCGCCAGACACGTGACGGGGCTGCCTTGTACGGTGCACACCGAGGGCCCCCGGAGGCCTGCCAGATCAGCCGGAGGTAATACACGGTGCCGAGCTTGTCCGATCAGTATGACCGGGATGTAGTCGTCATCGGCGGCGGCGGGCACGTGGGCCTGCCGCTGGCCATCGCCTTCGCCGACCGGGGTGCCCGGGTGGGCATCTACGACGTCAGCCAATCCGCTGTCGCCATGGTCAACGCGGGCCAGATGCCGTTCGCGGAGCCGGGCGCGGAGGAGGTCCTGCACCGGGTGCTCGCGGCCGGGCGTCTCGAGGCGTCGGCCGACCCGGCGATCGTGGGCACGGCGGAACACGTCGTCGTCGTCATCGGCACGCCCGTGGACGAACACCTCAATCCCGACCAGATGGCCATCTCCAGGGCTCTCGGGGGCTGCTCGCAGTACCTGCGCGACGGTCAGCTGCTGGTCTTGCGCAGCACGGTCTTCCCGGGCGTGACCGCTCTGGTGGAAAAGATGGTGGCCGGGCTCGGGCTGGAGATTGAGGTGGCGTTCTGCCCGGAGCGGATCGCCGAGGGAAAGGCGATGACCGAACTGTTCGAGCTGCCGCAGATCATCTCGGCCCGTACCCCCGCCGGGACGGAGCGCGCGTCCCAGCTGTTCGGGCTGCTGACGAAGGAGCTCGTGGTGATGGCGCCGGAAGAGGCCGAGCTGGCCAAGCTGTTCACCAATACCTGGCGCTACATCAAGTTCGCCACCGCCAATCAGCTCTACATGATGGCCAATGAGCGCGGGCTGGACTTCGAGCGGATCAGGCAGGGGCTGGCCCAGGACTACCCCCGGGCGGCCGACATGCCGGCCGCGGGCTTCGCCGCCGGGCCATGCCTGTTCAAGGACACCATGCAGCTGGCGGCGTTCAACAACAACAACTTCGCGCTCGGCCACACGGCCATGACGGTCAACGAGGGCCTGCCGCTGTACGTCGTGCACCGGCTGGAGCAGCAGTACGATCTGCCCTCGATGACCGTCGGGATCCTGGGCATGGCCTTCAAGGCGAATTCGGACGACATCAGGTCCAGCCTGTCCTACAAGCTCAAGCGGATCCTGGAGTTCAAGGCCGGCCGGGTCCTGTGCACCGACCCGTACGTGACCGTGGACCCCGGGCTGGTTCCGCTGGACGAGGTGCTCACGCAGGCTGACCTGATCGTGATCGGGGCACCGCACGCCGATTACCGCGATCTCATCACGGACAAGCCCGCGGCCGACATCTGGGGCATCCTCGGGCACGGTGTCCGGATATGACCGAGCATCCCCGTGTCTCCATCGTCGTCCCGGCCTACAACGAGGGCGAGCAGGTGCTCAGCGTGTTCGACCGGCTGTTCGAGTCGGTTCGGCTGCCGTCCGAGGTGCTGGTCGTGGTCGACTCGCCCGACGACATCACCGTGCCGGCCGCCGAGGAGTACGCGCAGAAGGAGCCACGGCTGAAGTGCCTGGTCAACACCTACGGCCGGGGACCTGCCAACGCCATCAGGTACGGCATCGACGCCGCCACCGCCCCCGTGGTCGTGGTGACCATGGCCGACGGGTGCGATGACGCCCGGCAGATCGACGAGCTTGTCCGGCTGGTCGAGCGCGGGGTGGCGGTGGCGGCCGCGTCCCGTTACATGCCGGGCGGTCAGCAGGTCGGCGGCCCCGTGCTCAAGGGGACCATGTCCCGGCTGGCCGGCCGGTCGCTGCGGATGCTGGCTCATGTCGGAACCAGGGATGCGACCAACTCGTTTAAGGCATACTCGACAGAATTCGTCCGGCAGGTCGGCATCGACTCCCGGGACGGATTCGAGATCGGCATCGAGCTGACGGCCAAGGCGAAGCGGCTGCGCCTCCCGGTCGCCGAGATCCCGACCATCTGGCTGGACCGCCAGGCCGGGGTGTCGAATTTCAAGGTGGCGAAGTGGGTACCCAGTTACGTCCGCTGGTACCGGTTCGCGTTCGGCCCGCAGCTCACCGCCGAGCAGGTGCGCCAGCGCGGCCCGGATGGTCCGGGTGAAGAGCAGATACGGAAACGGCAGGAGAAGTAATTAATGGAGCAGGTTCTGGTCAGCGGGTCCGCGGGTTTCATCGGCGGGTACGTCGTTGAGGAACTGCTGAAACGCGGATACGCGGTCATCGGTCTCGACAATTTCTCCAAGTACGGGAAGATCCGCAAGTCCTACGATGACCATCCGCACTACCGGCTGGTCGAGGGCGACGCCCGCGACGTCACCCTGCTGACCGAGCTGCTGGCCGGCTGCGACCATTTCATCGCCGGGGCGGCCATGATCGGCGGCATCTCCTACTTCCATACCTACGCCTACGACCTGCTCGCGACCAACGAGCGCATCATCGCGGCGTCCTGTGACGCGGCGATAGCCGCGCACCGCGAGGGGCGGCTCCGCAAGGTGACCTACCTGTCCTCCTCGATGGTCTTCGAGAGCGCGACGGAGTGGCCGTCCCACGAGGGCCAGCAGAAGGAGATACCGCCGCCGATGTCGTCGTACGGCTTCCAGAAGCTGGCCGTGGAGTACTTCGCCCGGGCCGCCTGGGATCAGTACCGCCTGCCGTACACCCTGGTCCGGCCGTTCAACTGCGTGGGCATCGGGGAGAGCAGGGCCCTGGGCGATGAGGAGATCCTGTCCGGCAACGTCGAGCTGGCCATGAGCCACGTGGTCCCGGACCTGGTGCAGAAGGTGCTCAAGGGCCAGGACCCGCTGCACATCCTCGGTTCGGGTGACCAGGTCCGGCACTACACCTACGGCGGCGACCTGGCCGTCGGCGTGGTGGCCGCGATGGAGCACCCGGACGCCCGCAACGAGGACTTCAACCTCTCGACCGAGCAGAGCACCACGGTGCGCGAGCTGGCCGAGCTCATCTGGCGCAAGATCAAGGGCGAAGACGTGCCGCTGCGGCTGGCCCACGACAAGCCGTTCGAGTACGACGTCCAGCACCGCGTCCCCGCGACCGACAAGGCCAAGCGGGTGCTCGGCTTCGAGGCCACCACGTCGCTTGAGGTGATGATGGACGAGGTCATCCCCTGGATCGACGCCGCGATCAAGGCCGGAACCATCTGAGCATGGCCGCGAGCGGCGACCAGCAGACGGCCGTATCCGGGCCGGGCCCCGGCGCCCCGGACCCGGCACCGGACGGCACTGCTCCGGCCGACAGCGCTCCGGACAGCACTGTTCCGGCGGCCGGGCGCCGGCCGTGGTGGGTCTGGGCCGTACCGTTCGCCGCGCTGTTCGCCATGCTCTGCGTGCGGAACCGGTTCCTGTTCACTACCCGGCTGTACGAGCAGGGCGACGGCGGCGCCAACTCCATCCTGATCGCGCAGGCCAAGCACTTCACCCTGCTGGTCGGCAACTACTCGCGCGAGGGCTTCAACCATCCCGGCCCCGCCTACCTGTACGTGCAGGCCATCGGCGAATACCTGTTCCAGGACCTGCTGCACGTGGTGCCGACCGCCTGGAACGCGCACATGCTGTCGGTGTTCGCGCTGGACAGCGCGTTTGTCGCGCTGGCCGTCGGGGTCGTCTACGGGTGGACCCGCTCGGTCCGGGGTGCCGCCGCCTGCTTCGCCGTGTTCATCGCGTTCGCGGTCGCCTACCCGCCGATCGTGAACTCGGACTGGATGCCGTACATGTACGTCCCGGCGTACGTGGTCTTCCTGCTCGCGGCCGCGTCGGTGGTCGCCGGGCGCGGGCAGGACGCCTGGGTATTCGCGCTATCCGGCTGGTTCCTCATCCACGGCCAGGCCTGCTTCCTGCTGTTCGTGCCGGTGATAACCGTGGCCGTGCTGGCCGCCGTGCTGTGGCCGGCCCGGCGCACGCTGCGGGCGTCGGCCGGGGCGTTCTTCCGCGAGCGCCGCCGGGTCTGGCTCCCGGTCGCGGTGATCAGCGCGGTGTTCGCCCTGCCGATCGTGGTTAACCTGGTGCTGCACTGGCCCGGCGACTTCGGCAAGTACCTCTCCTACGGCAAGTCCGGCAAGGCGGGCGGCCACGGCCTGCGCCAGGTGGTGCGGTACGCGCTGCACTTCTGGTGGCCGCACCCGGACGCCTGGCTGGTGCTGGTGGGCGGATACGCGGTCGCGCTAGCGGTCACGTGGTGGCTCAGCCGGGGGCCGCTGCGCCGGTTCTGCCTGGTCCTGCTTGCCGTCAACCTGGTCTCCTCGCTCACTTTCCTGCTCTACGCTGCGGTCGGCATCGACGACCTGACCGAGTACTACATCGGCTATTTCTACTGGTCGGCTCCGCTGGTGGTCGCCCTGGTCGTCGTGCTCGTCCTGGCCGAAGCGATGAGGGAAAAGGCAGGGACGGTGCTGGCTGCCGCGGCTGCGCTCGCCGCCTTCGTCGCGCTGACCGTCGTTCCCGGCTCGCGCACCAGCACCAAGGACATCGACGAGGCTCTGCCGCAGGTGGTCGCCACCTTGGCCGCGCGGGCGCCGGGGCAGATGATCGTGC
>JBAPYC010000339.1:0-3583 GCA_049284535.1 Streptosporangiaceae bacterium | reverse complement strand
CTCCAGCATGCCGCGCTTGCGGGCTTCGGCCTCGTCTGCGCCCGCGCCGCCGGACAGCGGCAGGTAGGCGATCTCCCCCGCCACGCCGTGCGCGCCACGCAGCAGCTGGCCGCCGAGGACCAGGCCCATGCCGATGCCGGAGCCGATGTGCACGAAGGCGAAATGATCGACCTCGCGGCCGTGTCCCAGGGCCCGTTCGGCCAGGGCGGCGGCGTCCACGTCGTTCTCCATCGCCAGTGCCTCGCCGAACGCCTCACGCAGGCCAGCCAGGGCCTCCGGGCGGTCCCAGCCGCGCAGTCCGCCGGTGAGCTTCATCGCGTTCCGCCGCGGGTCGTAGACGCCGGGGCTGCCGATCACCGTCTGGGTGATCGCGGACGGCGGCACGCTGACCTTCTCGCACAGCAGGCCGGCCAGCCCGACCAGCCCGGCCACCCGGCCGCGGACGCTGGTGGCGCGGGCACGCATCTCAGACCTGGCCCTGATGTCCCCGGCCAGATCGGCGATCGCGCCCCGGACGTACTCGTGCCCGATGTCCAGGCCGAGCACCAGGCCGGCGTCGGGCCTGATCTCATACAGCCGGGCCGACCGGCCGGGGCCTCCGGTGCGCTGCCCGGCGATCCGGACGAGCCCCGCGCGCTCGACATTGCCGAGGGCCAGCGACACCGTGGGCTTGGACAGCCCGGAGACGCGGGCGAGCTCGGCTCGCGAGCACGGACCGCGCTGGCGGATGTGCTCCAGGAGCAGCTGCTCGTTCATGGCCCGGATCAGCGACGGGCGCGCCGCGAACAGCCCCGCGCTCGCATTCTCGGGAGGGGGAAGCGCCGACGCCGACGGCTGCAGCCCGCTGGCGGGCAGCGGTGCCGTGGATTGGGCTGCCGTGGATTGGGGTGCCGCAGCGGACTGGGGTGCCGTGGAAGATGGCAGCGCCGTGGACGCACTCGCTGTCACGGCGACCTCCTCGATCGGGAAACGGCACGTCCGGGGCCGGAATGTTACGGCTGCGGTGGGTGCGAAGTTACGACCTCGGGTCAGTTCTGCTGACCTCTTGTTCCGGACAGATAGTTAGGATACTGTCCTAACAAAATTAGCGGAAGGGGCATCTGCCCCGTCTTCGCAAAGACCTTACAAACAAAGACCGCAGCACCACAGGCAACAACGCAAGCAGGTGCCTTCGCCCGCGACGGCCAGCACAGGGTCCGGCCGGGGCCGGCGAATCCAGCACCTGAGCGCACGCCGCTCCGCCCAGGCAGCTTGGCCTGCGCGGCGCCGGCACGCATGGTCAGGACCACACGGCAGTAAGGACCAAACGCCATGAGACGCCTCAGCAGATACGCGGTTATCGCCGCCGCCGCCGGCTTGCTCACGGCCGGCTGCACCGCCGGCGCCAGCTCCAGCTCGAGCTCAGGCTCGGGTTCCGGCTCGGGCACGACCACGGCGAGCAGCACGCTGACCATCTCCAACGAGAGCGGCACGCTGTGGACCTGCGGCTTCAACCCGCTCAACGCCGCGACCTCGAACCTGTCGGTGGGCTTTTTCTACGAGCCGCTGGTGTACATCAACCCGCTGCAGAACGCCAAGACCACTCCCATGCTCGCCACGTCGTACGCGTGGGGCGCCGGGAACAAGTCGCTGACGTTCACCATCCGCTCCGGGGTCAAGTTCAGCGACGGCACGCCGCTGACCGCCAACGACGTCGCGTACACGTTCAACCTGGAGAAGAAGGTCCCGGCCCTGGACCTGACCGGGGTCTGGTCGGTGCTGTCCAGCGTGACCGCGACCAATGCCAGCACGGTGACGATGAAGTTCAGCTCCACCGCCGTGCCGTACTTCTACTACATCGCGGACCAGACGCCGATCCTGCCCGAGCACATCTGGTCGAAGATCGCCAACCCGGCCACCGACCCGATCAAGGACCCGGTTGGCACCGGCCCGTACACGCTGGGCAAGTGCAGCCCGTCGAACATCACCTACAAGGCGAACCCGAACTACTGGCAGCCGGGCCTGCCCAAGGTCAAGACGCTGCAGTACCCGGCCTACACCAGCAACAACACGGCCAACGACGACCTGGCCAACGGCAACGACCAGTGGGGCTCGCAGTACATCCCTGGCATCAAGGCCTTCTACACCGCCAAGAGCCCGAACTACCACTACTGGTTCCCGCCCACGGTCAACGTGACGCTGATCCCGAACCTGACCAACTCGGCGCTGAGCAACGTCAAGGTGCGGCAGGCCATGTCCTACGCCATCGACCGGACCCAGGTCTCCAACGTCGGTGAATCCGGTTACGAGCCGCCCGCCAACCAGACCGGCGTGGTCACCCCGACGTTCGCCAGCGCGCTGAACCGGTCGGCGCTGTCCGCGTGGGGCAACAGCTACGACCCGGCCAAGGCCAAGTCGCTGCTGGCCTCGGCCGGCTACCACATGGGCTCCGGCGGGGTCATGGTGAACGGGGCCGGGCAGAAGCTGGCGTTCTCCGTCCTCAACGTCGGCGACTACTCCGACTGGGTCGCCTCCATGCAGGTCATCCAGCAGGACCTCAAGGCGGTCGGGATCCAGATCAGCCCGGACAACTTGTCGCAGACCGACTTCGACGCGGACCTGTATTACGGCAAGTACCAGCTGGCCTACTACGACCAGCAGACCTTCGGCCCGAGCGCCTACTACGAGCTGAACAACTGGCTCAACTCGGCCAACACCGCGCCGGTGGGCAAGGTGGCGGCCAGCAACTACGAGCGCTATCAGAGCACGAGCACCGACAGCCTGCTCAACCAGTACGAGACGACCACGAGCCCAGCTACCCAGCAGTCCATCCTGAACAAGATCCAGCAGGTGATGCTGAACGACGCGCCGGTCATCCCGGTGGTCGAGGCGGTGGACTGGTACCAGTACGACACCGGCGCGTTCAACGGCTGGCCGACCGAGGGCAACCCGTACGCCCTGCCCTCGGTGTATTCCTACCCGGACAACGAGCAGGTGCTGCTCCGGCTGTCCCCGAAGTGAGCTGACCGCCGTGGGCTGGGGGCTGTTTTATCCCGCCCCAGCCCGCGGCGGCACCCACGGGATCGCACCACCGCCGACACCAGGAGCCGACGAGCATGAGATACGCGCTGCGCCGCCTGGGGTTCTTTATCCTGACGCTCTGGGCCGCACTCACCCTCAACTTCCTGCTGCCACGGCTGATGCCGGGGAACCCGGCGCTGGCCATGCTGGGCAAGTTCCACGGCGAGCTCAGCCCCAAAGCGCTGAACGCGCTGGAGATCCTGTTCGGGGTCAACTCGCACGAGAGCCTGATCAGCCAGTACTTCGGCTACCTGCACCAGATCCTGACCGGCAACCTGGGGACCTCACTCAGCGAGTACCCGGCGTCGGTCACCTCGGTCATCGGCAGCGCGATCTGGTGGACCTTCGGCCTGATCGGCATCACCACCGTGCTGGCCTTTTTGCTGGGCACGGGCCTCGGCATCGTGTCGGCCTGGCGCCGTGGCAGCAAGCTCGACAGCATCGTGCCGCCGACCTTCGTGATCACCTCGGCCATCCCGTATTTCTGGATAGCCATGGTGCTGGTGCTGATCTTCGGCCTCAC
>JBAPYC010000338.1:0-5365 GCA_049284535.1 Streptosporangiaceae bacterium | reverse complement strand
GGGCCCGGAGGTCGCGCCCGGTCCGGAGGCCGCCCGGGGCCCGGAGGTCGCACTGGGCCCGGAGCCAGAACCTGGCCGCGAGCCGCCGTCACCGCTCTGCACAGTCACCGAGCGTATCCGATCGTCCGGCCCCCGACAGCCGTGCCGACACCGGGCAAGACGCGCAAAGCACGACACGATCGTGGCGCGGAGCCGGGGTGATGGCTTTACCGGCCGTGGGAAGATACCGTCACCTGTATTCGACACCGTCCCGACGGCCGGGACACGGTCCCCAGGGTGATGAGCGAGGTGGGCTGGGTGGGTACTCGTTGCTGCTCGCGCACCGCGTGCAAGCGACCTCCCGTCTACACGCTGACCTATGTGTACCGGGATTCCACCGCGGTTCTCGGCCCGCTGGCGGCCTACGTGGAGCCGCACTGCTACGACCTGTGCGAGACGCACGCCGGCCGGCTGACCGCGCCGCGCGGCTGGGACGTGGTCCGGCTTCCGATGGATCCGCCCGCCGAACGCGCTGATGACCTGGAGGCGCTGGCGAACGCGGTGATGGAGGCGCGGCCGGGCGTGCGGCCTGGACCCCGGTCCGGGGAATCCGAGCCCGTCGGCCAGGGCGTCGAGGTCGGCCGCCGTGGCCACCTTCGGGTGTTGCGTTCCGGGCCCCCGCCAGACCGATAGGCTCGGCAGTGCCGCTGTCTGGGGCGGCACTCGAGTCACGGGAGGCAGGTCCGGCGTTGGGTGATCTCGCAAGCATCGTCAAGGCGTACGACATCAGGGGAGTCGTGCCCGATCAGCTGGACGAGAGCGTAGCTGAGGCGGTCGGCGCGGCCTTTG
The DNA here is from genome assembly GCA_049284535.1 of Streptosporangiaceae bacterium. Lineage (GTDB taxonomy): Bacteria > Actinomycetota > Actinomycetes > Streptosporangiales > Streptosporangiaceae > Palsa-504. The sequence goes on along the minus strand of JBAPYC010000338.1, from coordinate 4,537 downwards.
CCCGGCTGACCGGCGCGGCCACGATCGTGACCATGCACGACATGCGCACCTCCTCCGCCCCGCTGGCTGACGCGTTCGGCCGCGGCGCCGCCGCCCAGGGCGCCGACGTGCTGGCCGGGGGCCTGGGCTCCACCGACATGCTCTACTACGCCAGCGGCGATCTCGGCATCCCCGGCGCGATGGTCACGGCCAGCCATAACCCGGCCCGGTACAACGGCATCAAGCTGTGCCGGGCGGGAGCCAAGCCGGTCGGCATCGAATCGGGTCTGGCCGAGGTCCGGGACCTGGCGCTCGGCCCGCTGCCGCCGGCCGCGGTCCCCGGCACCGTTACCCGCCGCGACCTGCTGCCCGGCTACGCCGACTACCTGCGCAAGCTGGTCGACATTTCCGCCATCCGGCCGCTGACCGTGGTGGTCGACGCCGGCAACGGGATGGCGGGCCACACCGTGCCCAAGGTGTTCGAGGGACTGCCGATCACGCTGGTGCCGCTGTACTTCGAGCTCGACGGGTCGTTCCCCAACCACGAGGCGAACCCGATCGACCCGGAGAACCTGCGCGACCTGCAGCGGGCCGTGCTCGAGCACCACGCCGACATCGGGCTCGCCTTCGACGGTGACGCCGACCGCTGCTTCGTGGTCGACGAGCGGGGCGAGGCCGTGTCGCCCTCGGTCCTCACGGCTCTCATCGCCACCCGCGAGCTGGCCCGCGAGCCCGGTGCCGCGGTCATCCACAACCTGATCACCTCCCGCGCGGTGCCAGAGATCATCACCGAAGCGGGCGGCGTCCCAGTGCGTACCCGGGTGGGCCACTCGTTCATCAAGGCAAAAATGGCAGAGTCGAACGCGGTGTTCGGCGGCGAGCACTCGGGCCACTTCTATTTCCGGGACTTCTGGTTCGCCGACTCGGGCATGCTGGCCGCACTGCACACGCTGGCCGCCCTGGGTGGTCAGCCTGGCCCCCTGTCCGAGCTGCTGGCCCAGTACTCCAGGTACGTGGCCAGCGGGGAAATCAATTCCACGGTCGACGACCAGGCCGCGGCGACCGCCCTGGTCCGGCAGGCGTTCGCGTCCCGGCCCGGGGTCAGCACCGACGAGCTCGACGGCCTGACCGTGAGCACGGACGACTGGTGGTTCAACCTGCGGCCGTCCAACACCGAGCCGTTGCTTAGGCTCAATGCCGAGGCCGGCACCCAGGCCATAATGACCGCCGTGCGCGACGAGGTGCTCGGCATCGTCAGGAATCCCACGGCCTGACGCCGGAAAGGGGAAAATTCATGCAGATCGACGGCTGGCTGCTCGACATCCTGGCCTGCCCCAAATGCCACTCGCCGCTGCGAGCCGATGAGGACGCCAGTGAGCTAGTCTGCACCAGCCAGACCTGCGGCCTGGCTTACCCGGTTCGCGACGACATTCCCGTGCTGCTGGTCGAGGAGGCCAGGGAGCCCGGGGGGCAGACGTCCGGGGAAAAGGCGAGCCAGACCTCGTGAGCGATGGCCTAGACGGCTGGAACGGAGCCGAGTTCGTCCTGGCCGCGGACCGCCTCGACACCCCCGACGTGGTGGAGGCGGCCGACCCCGGCGACATGCTGCGCCAGGTAGCCTCGGCCGCGGCCCAGGTGCGCACCGCCCTGCGGTCCTGCGCGGAGACGGACCTGTCGGCGTTCTCGCCGGAGACCAGACCGCGCGCCATCGTGGTCGCGGGCATGGGCGGCTCGGGCCTGGCGGGGGAGATGCTGCTCGCCATGACCGGTCTGAGCAGCCCGGTGCAGGTGGTGGCCTCGCAGGCCGAACGGCTGCCGGGCTGGGTCGGGGCGGCCGACGTGGTGATCGCGGTGTCCTTCTCCGGGACCACCCCGGAGACCCTGGCCATCGCGTCCGAGGCGGCCCGCCGGGGCTGCCGCCTGGCCGCCGTCGGCACCAGCGGGTCCCCGCTGCACCGGATCGCGGAGCAGGCCCGGGCCCCGTTCATCCCGGTCATCCCGGCCGGCCTGCCGCGGTCCATGCTGTGGGCGCTGTCGATCCCGCTGCTGGTGATCGCGGAGCGGCTGGGCGTGGCCCGGATCGGCGCGGACGTCTACGAGCTGGCCGCGAACCGGCTGGAGGAGGTGTCCCACCAGTGCCGCCCGGCCAGCGAGTCATTCGTCAACCCGGGCAAGTCACTGGCGCTGGACCTGGTCGGCACGCTGCCCATGGTCTGGGGCACGTCCTTGCTCAGCGGTGTGGCCGCCCGCCGGTTCTCCAGCCAGCTCAATGAGAACGCCAAGTACCCAGCGATCGCCGGCGTGCTGCCCGAGGCCGCGCATGACCAGGTCGCGGCGTTCGACGGCCCCTTCGCCCCGAGCCCGTCCCGGCTGGCGTCGCCGGGCCCGCAATCGTCCCCCGGCCCGCAATCACCGGGTACCTCGGAACCGGGTACCTCGGAACCGGGCACCTCGGAACCGGGCACCTCGGAACCGGGCATGGCGGAACCGGGCACGCCGGCGGCTGGTTCGCTGCCTGCCGGGACGCTGCCTGCCGAGACGCTGCCTGCCGACGATGGCCCGGACGACCTGCCGGACCTATCCGCCTGGGAGCTGGACTACGAGGAGGCCGAACCGCCCAGCGGCTTTACCCCGCTGAAGCTGGTACTGGTGGCCGACCCGGACGAGGACCCCCGGGTCGGGGCCCAGCGGGCCGCGGTCACCGAGCTCGCCGAACAGCGCGGGATCGGCCTGTCCGAGCTGGCCATGGACGGCGAGCATCCGCTGGTCCGGCTGGCCGGCGTCATCCAGCTGACCGACTACGCGAGCGTCTACCTGGCCATCGCTTCCGGGATCGATCCGGGTCAGGCCGTGGCCATCCAGGACCTGAAGGCGGGGATCGAGTAGTCCGGTGCGCGTCGACCTTCGCGAGATGCGCGCCGTGCTGGCCGCTTTCGCGGCTAACCTCGCCATCGCGATTGCGAAGTTCATCGCGTTCCTGCTCACCGGATCCGCCTCGATGCTGGCCGAATCGGTGCACTCGGTCGCGGATACCGGCAACGAGGTACTGCTCCTGGTCGGCCGGGGGCGGTCAAGCCGCCCGGCATCGCGGGAGCACCCGTTCGGCTTCGGCCGCGAGCGGTACTTCTATGCGTTCATCGTCTCGGTCATGCTGTTCACGGTGGGCGCGGCCTTCTCCATCTACGACGGCATCCACAAGCTGTTCAATCCGGAGCCGATCGACTCGCCGGCGATCGCCTTCGCCGTGCTGGGCCTGTCCGCGATCGCGGAGGCCTTCTCGCTGCGGACCGGGATCAAGGAAGCCAACCAGGTCCGGGGCGATCGCAGCTGGGGCGCCTTCATCCGGCGGACCAAGGCCCCCGAGCTGCCGGTGGTCTTGCTGGAGGACACCGCTGCGCTGATCGGCCTGGTCTTCGCCTTTGCCGGGGTGGGCCTGTCGGTGCTGACCGGCAACGCCCGCTGGGACGGTGCCGGGTCACTGGGCATCGGCGTGCTGCTCGCAGTGGCCGCCGCCATCCTGGCCGTGGAGATGAAGAGCCTGCTGATTGGCGAGGCGGCCACAGGCGACGTCCAGCACAAGATCGTCCGGGCCCTCGAGGACGGCCCCGAGCTTGTCCGGGTCATCCACCTGCGGACCGTTCACATCGGCCCGGACTCGGTCCTGGTCGCCGCCAAGGTCGGGGTCCGCGAGACCGACACCGCCGCCCAGATCGCGGCCGGCATCAACACCGCCGAGGAGCGCGTGCGCGAGGCCGTGCCGATCGCCACGACCATCTACCTCGAGCCCGACATCTACCGCCCGAACCTGGCCGACCAGGAGAACCCCTCCATCCAGGCCGCCCAGACCCACGGCCCCTTCCGCCGCACCCGCAAGCCCCCCAAGGACCTCCCGGCCACCCCGGACCTCCCGGCCACCCCGGGCGCAAACGAACCCCCAGCCTTAGCCGCGTCCGGCCTCAGATCGTCGCCCGCATCCCGCGCGGCGTCCCACGCCTCCCTGTAGCCTCAAGATCGCGGAACATTTTGGCACAACGGAACATTTTGGGGTCTATAACCCACCAAATGTTCCACTAAGCCAAGATCATCCGCGCAAAACCCTCCGGGCGAAGCCCGCGCCTGATTTCGCCGTCTACTGCTTCTGACTTCAGCCTCACCCGCCCCAATACTGGGGAGTATCCAGGCTCCGGGGAACATCCGGTGCACCGTAGTCCACGGGAATTACCCCAAGTCTGAATCCTCGCCTAAAGGCTGTGTTCGGCGGGTCCGAGGCCCGCTTAATTCCGGGACAGCAGGCGCAGGGCGCGTTCCTTCTCGAAGTCCAGCGCCCGGCCCGGCGTGGGCGGGATGCGTCCCAGCCGCCGGCCGAGATCCGCCACAGCCGCCCGCACCGAAGGCTCGGCCAGCACTCGCAGACCGAACGCCAGCGACGCGGGGCTGATGTCGTAGCGTCGCTCCAGATCAAGCGCGGCAGCCACCGCCTCCAGGTCCGCCTCGCTGAACTGCCGGTGCGCCGCCCCAGCCCCCGCCGCCACTCCGGCCCCCGCCAGCGCCCCAGCCC
>JBAPYC010000337.1:0-12845 GCA_049284535.1 Streptosporangiaceae bacterium | reverse complement strand
CACGGCCCGTCAGCGCCGCAGGCCGGGCAGCCGGCTTCACCGTGGGCTTGCTCGCCGCCCCGGCCCTGGCCCTCGCCGTCCCGGTCTGCGCCCTGCTGGCCGCACCGCCGTGCTGACTGCACCCTCCTGCTAGCCGCACCTCCGCTAGCTGCGACCCGTCCCCCACTCCACTCGCCGGACGGCTGACGTGCTTGCCCTAACCGCCGCTGGGTAGCCTGCCGTGATGAGCGTGACTGACTGGCTGCTCGAGGGTGACCCCGCGATCCGCTGGCAGGTACTGCAGGACCTTACCGGTGCGCCGGCCGGCCAGGTGGCGGCCGAGCGGGCCCGGGTGGAGCACGACGGCTGGGGCGCGCACCTGCTCGCGCTGGAGGATCCGGCCGGCCTCTGGGACGGCGGCGCGTGCTTCCCGGCGTCGTATGCTGGCGGTGAACCGGGGCAGCCGTGGACGCCCACAATGCACACGCTGCAGACGCTGCTGATCCTGGGGCTCGACCCGGCGTCGGCGTCCGCCCGGCGGGCGATCGGGCTGGTGGCGGAGAACGGGCGCTGGGAGCACGCCGGGCAGCGGTTCTTCGACGGCGAGGTCGAGCCCTGCATCAACGGGCGGACGATCGAGATCGGGGCGTACTTCGGGGTCGACGTCGCTGGCGTGGTCGAGCGGATCCTGGCCGAGCGGCTCGCTGACGGCGGCTGGAACTGCGAGGCCGAGAACGGGTCGGTCCGGTCCTCGTTCGACACGACGATCAACGTGCTGGATGGCCTGCTGGAGTTCGAGCGTGCGGCCGGTGGCACGCAGGGGGCCCGCGAGGACACCACCGAGCAAGTCCGCGCGGCCCGCCGCGGCGGGCAGGAGTACCTGCTCGAGCGCGGCCTGTTCCGCCGCAAGAGCACGGGTGCCGTGGTGGACCCGGCGTACCTGGAATTCGCCTTCCCGTACTACTGGCACTACGACGTGCTGCGGGCGCTGGATTACTTCCGGTGCTCGGGCGCGGACCCTGATCCCCGGATGGCCGAGGCGGTCGAGGTCGTGCGGTCCAGCCGGCAGCCAGACGGCCGGTGGCTGACCGGCCGCGTGCATACCGGACGTGTCTACTTCGACATCGAGGGTGACGCCGGCACACCGAGCCGCTGGAACACCTTGCGCGCGCTGCGGGTGCTGGTGTGGTGGGACTCGGCGAGGTCAGCTTCGAAGACGACTTCTGACCAGGCCGTGTGACCGGACACACACCGCACCCCGGAAAGAAACGAAGTAACTTCCTGCGTTTAGGTCTGCAGTAAGCGCAGATATCTACTTCGGTTCCGGTACGAGGGGACTTCATGACGACTCCGGACACATCGACCGCACAGGCCCAGGGGACGGGCGCGGCCGCCGCCGCCGAGGACCCGCACTACGCCAAGCGCTGGTGGATCCTGGCCATCCTGGGCATCGCGCAGCTCATGGTGGTGCTCGACGCCACGATCGTGAACATCGCCCTGCCGCACGCGCAGGCCGCGCTGGGCTTCTCCAACACCGACCGGCAGTGGATCGTCACCGGTTACTCGCTCGCGTTCGGCAGCCTGCTGCTGCTCGGCGGGCGGATCGCCGACCTGTTCGGCCGCAAGCGGGTCTTCATCATCGGCATCATCGGGTTCGCCGCCGCCTCGGCGTTCGGGGGCGCCGCGCAGAACTTCGCCATGCTGCTGACTGCCCGGGTGATCCAGGGCGCGTTCGGCGCGCTGCTCGCCCCAGCCGCGCTGTCCTTGCTGACCACCACGTTCACCAACCCGGCCGAGCGCAGCAAGGCGACCGGCATCTACGGCGGCATCGCCGGGGGCGGCGCGTCCGTCGGGCTGCTGCTCGGCGGCATCCTGACCGAGTACCTGAACTGGCGCTGGGTCATGTACGTGAACGTGGTGATCGCGGTACCTGCGCTTACTGGCGGCGTGATGCTGCTGAAGAACGTCGCCTCGCCGAACCGGCCGAGGCTGGACATCGTCGGTACCGTGCTGGCCGCGGTCGGGCTGTTCGGCCTGGTCTACGGTTTCTCCAACGTCTCCATGTCGGCCGGCAGCACGGGCTGGACCAAGCCGGCCACGCTGGTGGCCCTGATCGGCGGCGTCCTGCTGCTCGTCGCGTTCGTGCTGGTGGAACGGCGGGTGGCGCATCCCCTGCTGCCCCTGCGCATCGTTACCGACCGCAACCGCGGTGGCGCATACCTGGCGATGTTCCTGGCCGCGATCGGCATGTTCGGCGTGTTCTTGTTCCTCACCTATTACCTGGAGGAAACCCTCGGGTACAGCGCGGTCAAGACCGGTCTGGCGTTCCTGCCGCTGACCCTGATCCTGGTGATGGTGGCGGCCCTCGGCAACACCATCTTGCTGACCCGGGTGAGCCCCCGGATAGCGGTCCCGATCGGCCTGCTGCTGGGCACGGTGGGCATGGCGCTGCTGACCCGCATTGGCCTGCACGCCAGCTACGTCTCTGACGTGCTGCCCACGCTGCTGCTGCTCGGCGTCGGGCTCGGCCTGGTGTTCGCCCCGGCATTCACCCTGGGCACGCTGGGCGTCGACCGCGGCGACGCGGGCGTGGCGTCGGCGACGATCAACGTCGCCCAGCAGATCGGCGGCTCGATCGGCACCTCCCTGCTGAACACGATCGCGGCCACCGCCGCCACCAGCTACGCGGTGGCGCACGCCGCGTCCATCACCTCGGCTGCCTCCAAGCAGCTCGTCGAGGCGAACGCGCTGATCCACAGCTACCACGTGGTGTTCTGGGTGGCGGCAGGGATCTACGCCTTCGCGGCGGTCCTGACCGCACTGGTGCTCCGTTCCGGCGTGGCGATCCCGCGGAACGCCGAGGACTCGGGCTCCGTGGCGGTGCACGTCTGATGGTCATCTCCGCGGTGGCGGCCGACGGGCTACTGGCTGGAGGGCCCGCCAGCGGGCCGCACCGGCGGGCGGATGCCGCCCGCAATCACCAGCGGCTCATCGACGCCGCCGCGGAGGTATTCGCCGCCCGCGGGCTCGACGCGACGCTCGATGACATCGCGCGGCATGCCGGGGTCAACGTGGCCACCGCCTACCGGCACTTCGCCAACAAGCACGAGCTGGCCAAGGAGTTCCTGCAGCTGTGCGTGGACCGGGCCGTCGCGATCGCCGAGGAGGCTGCGGCGGAACCCGATCCCTGGATCGGGCTGACTCAATTCCTCGAGCGGTCACTGGAGATGATCGCCTCCAACCGCGCCCTGGTGGACGTGCTCAAGCGCGCCTACGGCTCCGAGCACTTCACCGATCTGCTGGAACGGACATCCAAGCCGCTGGATCAGCTGCTGGCCCGCGGCCGGGAGGCCGGGGTGGTGCGCTCGGACGTCGCCGCGACCGATCTGCCGTCCATCCTGGAGATGCTGAGCGCCATCACCGGGCTGGACGGGGCGGGCCTGCCGCACCGTTACATCGGCCTCGTGCTGGCGGGGCTCGCGCCCAGCTCCGAGCCACTGCCCGGCGAGGCCCCGACCGAGGAGCGGCTGCGGCACGCCGCGGCGGCCAAAGGGACCGGCCCGCACGCCTGACGATCCAGGCCACAATTCCGGGCTCTGCTTTTGTAGGCGTAATCTATGTAGATGACAGCTACGTAGATTGGAACTACATGGCAGCTGGCTTCAGCGGCCGGACGACGGAACTGGCTCTCCTGCGCAGGCGTCTGGCCCGGGTCACCGGGGGTAGCACCGGCCTGGCCGTCGCTATCAGGGGCAGGCGCCAGGTGGGCAAGTCGCGCCTGGTGCAGGAATTCTGCGACCGCAGCGGGACACCGTACTTGTTTTTCACCGCCACTAAAGGGGCGTCTCCCGTGGAGGCGGTCGCCACGTTCATGGCTGAGCTCCGGGATTCAGGGCTGGCCCGGGACAGTGATCTGGTACCCACGGAACCAGGATCTGGTTGGCCCGACGCCTTTCGGGCCGTGGCGGCCGTGCTGCCGGACAGTCCGGTGATCATCGTCATCGACGAGCTGCCCTGGCTGGCCGAACAGGACGAGCTGTTCGACGGCGCGCTGCAGACCGCCTGGGATCGCCTGCTGTCCCGGCGCCCGGTCCTTCTCCTGCTGCTGGGCAGCGACCTGCACATGATGGAACGGCTGACCGCCTACGACAGGCCCTTCTACGGCCGCGCCGACAACCTGCTGCTGGGGCCGCTGAACCCGGCCGAGGTCGGCGCCGCACTCAGCCTGCAGGCCGCCGACGCGATCGACGCGTACCTGATGTCGGGCGGGCTGCCGGGAATCCTGCGGGCGTGGCCGGAGGGCGCCACGGCGCTGGCCTTCGCCGGGCAAGAATGCGAGGATCCGGCGTCGCCGCTGTTCGGCGTGCCCGAGGCGGCGCTGCTGGCCGAGTTTCCCGGGCCGGATATGACCCGCCGCGTCATCGAGGCCATAGGCGGCGGCGACCGGACCTACGCCAACATCGCGGCAGAGGCGGGCAGCCGGGCGGGAGTGATCCCCTCAGGCACGCTGTCCCCTCTCCTGCACCGGCTGGTGGCGGACAAGCATGTGCTGGCCGCCGAGGAGCCGCTGTCGGTCCGGTCCGGGAAGCCGGCGCTGTACCGGGTCGCCGACAGCAACCTGCGGTTCTACCTGGCAATCGGGCGTGCCGCGCAGGAATGGAGCAGGCGCGGCCGGCCTGCGGCTGCGCAGGAGCTGCTGGAGCGCAGGTGGGCGTCCTGGCGCGGGCGGGCGGTCGAGCCGGTGATCCGCGAGGCCCTGTCACTTTCCGCGGGCGACCTTCCCTGGCCCGAGGCGATCGCGGTCGGCGGCTGGTGGAATCGGGCCTTCAGCCCGGAGATCGATCTCGTGGGCGCCGACCGGGCACCAGTCGCGCGAGAGATCTGCTATGTGGGGTCGGTTAAGTGGCTGGAGCGGCCGTTCGATGACCATGATCTTGCCGAGCTGCGGCGGGACGCGAACGCCGTCCCCGGTTTCGACCCAGCGCGCACGGGCCTGGTCGCGGTATCCCGGACGGGCCCGGCAGACGCCATCTCCCGGCAGCTGGCACTGAGCTGGGGTCCGCAGGACGTCATAGCCGCGTTCCCGGCCAGCGGATCGGGCTAGACAAAACTTAGTCCGATCCGGAGAGTGGCGGTTATGACCGTGAACGTCAGCACACCCATCGCGGACCTACTGCGGCACCAGGCGGCGACGGTGACGTTCGGCGGCATGCAGGGCGGACTCACCTACGACGACCAGGCGTTCGGCCTTGACCCGGATATCCGCGAGATGTTCTACGACCGCCGGTGACGTGCCGCCCGCCCCGCGTCTGCTGGAACTCGGCTGCGGGCGAGAGCCAGCCCGCAACACCTGCATCGGCATCGACCTTGACGAACAGGCGGCCCGCGCGGCTGCCGCTACCGGCATACCCTGCATGGTCGCAGACGCCCGGCGGCTGCCGCTGGCGGATCGCACCGTAAACGCAGTCCTGGCTCGCGGCCTGCTGCATCACATCGCGGACCTGGCGGGCGTGCTGGGCGAGGTCCGCCGGGTACTCCAGCCGGGCGGGTTTCTCATCGCCGTGGACGCGCTGCCGATGCAGGCCGCGCAGTATGTGGAGATGTCCCGCCAGCTGAACGAGCGCGGGCGGCCCGCCGAGCCGCGCAACGGGATTGACCCGGATGAACTGGCCGGGCTGGCCGCGGCCGCTGGATTCCTTCCGCCGCGGTGGCGCATCTCCGGCCACTGGACCCACGCCACGCCGCCCTACGCTGACCGCGTGTTCACCAGCCCCGCAGTCACGTACACGATCGAGGTGCCGGCCCGGCCCTGACCTCAGATCGGGATACCGAGGCACTCGACGACAGCCAGTGAGGCTGGTTACTGGGGCTTGACGCCGACGGCAGCGAGCGCGTAAACGGGCTTGCCTGGCGGTTCGCCGCCGGTCCCGGCTATCCACCTGCGCACCTCGCACACGCCCGGCCCGACGGGCTCGAGGCCGCCCAGGATCGACGCCAGATCCGCGGCGTCGTGGTTCCAGAACCGGGTATGCGTGGCGGCCTGCTGCAGCCGCCCGGCTAGCTCTTTGTCCTCGTAGTGCCCGGACGACACGATCAGCCATGAGCCCGCGGCGGCCCGGCTCATGTACTTGGCGCACACGGCAGCGGCCTCGGCGGGTGACAGGAAATGAAGCACCGCGGCCATGATGATGGCTATCGGCTGGGACATATCGATCACCGAACGCACCCGCGGATTCGCGAGCACGGTCTCCGGCTCGGTCAGGTCGGCCCGCACCGCGACGAGCCCGTCGCCGTCGGCGAGCAGCGCCTCCGCGTGCACCGCAGCCACTGGGTCGATGTCGACGTAGCACACCCGGGCGTCCGGGATCACCTCCCGCACCGCCTCGTGCACCGCCGGGTGCGCGGGCAGCCCGGAACCAAGATCGAGGAACTGGCTGATGCCCGCGGCCGCGGCGCGGGCCGCCGCGGCGCAGATGAACTCCCGGTTGTGCCGGACCAGGTCCGGCAGCGCAGGGTTCAGCTTGGCCATCCGGCCGCCCATTTCCCGGTCCGACGCGAAGTTGTCCTTCCCGCCCAGCCAGTAGTCATAGACCCGGGCGACGCTCGGCCGGGACACATCGACGCCCGCCGGGGCGTTCTGGTCCGTCACGGAGCCCAGGCTACCCAGACGCGCCGGCATCGGCTATTGAGCGGTGGCTTGAGGTCTGCCCGTTCGGCCCCATACCGTGGTGTCGTGGCCGCAGACGGGGTGGAAGTCGAGGTCGGGGGCAGGACGGTGCGGATCTCGAACCCGGGCCGGGTCTACTTCCCGGCGCGCGGGGAGACCAAGCTCGACCTGGTCCGGTACTATCTGTCGGTCGGTGACGGCATCGTGCGCGCGCTGCGGGAGCGGCCGTGCATGATGCACCGGTTCCCGTCCGGCGTGGCTGGGGACAAGGTGCACCAGAAGCGGGTGCCGGCTGGCGCGCCGCCGTGGCTGGAGACGGTGCGGGTGCACTTCCCGCGGTACGGGCGGCACGCCGACGAGCTGTGCGTGACCGAACTGGCCGCGGTGATCTGGGCGGTGCAGATGTCCACGGTCGAGTTCCACCCGTGGAACTCGCGCCGCGCCGACACCGAACGGCCGGACGAGTGGCGCATCGACCTGGACCCCGGTCCGGCCTGCGAGTTCGCCGCCGTGCGCCGGGTCGCCCACGTGGTGCAGGAGGTACTCGGCGAGCTCGGGGTGACCGGATGGCCGAAGACCTCGGGCGGCCACGGCCTGCACATCTACGTCCGGATCGAGCCGCGGTGGGGCTTCGCCGAGCTGCGGCGGGCCGCGCACGCCTTCGCCCGCGAGGTGGAGCGCCGGGCGCCCGGGGACGTCACCACCACCTGGTGGCGCAAGGACCGCGATCCCGCCCTGGTCTTCGTCGACTACAACCAGAACACCCGCGACCACACGATCGCCAGCGCGTATTCGGTCCGCGGCGTGCCCGAGGCCGTCGTGTCCACGCCGGTAACCTGGGACGAGATCGACGAGGTGGACCCGCGCCAGTTCACCATCGTCACCGTCCCCGCCCGGTTCGCCGAGCTGGGCGACCTGCACGCCGGCATCGACGACACGGCCTGGTCACTGGATCCGCTGCTGGCGTGGGCGGATCGCGACGGGCTCGACTAAGGACTTCATGATGAGCCAGCTGACCTACGGCTCCGGCCGGGCCGTGTCCCCAGACCGCACGCGCACCCTGTTCGGCCAGACGATGGGGTACGTGGCCCTCACGGCTGGGTTCTTCGCCCTGGGCGCCTACCTGGGGCGGCACCTGAGCGAGGGCTGGGCCTTCGTCTGGTTCATCGTCGCGATCGCCTGCCTGATCGCGATGAACTTCACCGCCCGGAAGGCGGCGTCAGCGTCCGCCTCCGCCGGGCTGCTGGTGGTGTTCGGAGCGGCGCTGGGGCTGGCCATGGCGCCGGTCCTGGTTTACTACGCGGACACCAACCCGCAGGTGCTGTGGCAGGCCGGCGGGGCAACGGCGCTGTTCATCGCCGGTTTCGGCGCGGCCGGCTACGCGACTCGGCGGGACCTGTCCGGGCTGGCCCGGGTGAGCTTCTGGGCGCTGGTCGCCTTGATCGTGTTCGGCATCGCGGCGATCTTCGTGCACATCCCGCACGCGAACCTGATCTACTCGGTGCTGGGCCTGGTGGTCTTCGCGGGCCTGACGACGGTCGATTTCCAGCGGCTCCGCCGCTCGACCGACCTGGATTCGGCGCCGCTGCTGGCCGCCTCCATCTTCCTGGATGTGCTGAACGTCTTCCTGTTCTTCCTGCGGATCTTCTCCCGGGAGAATTAATTAGTTCCCGCCTGGGCGGGTAACAGGGCAGCCATGAAAACGAAGCACGCAGTCGGCCGTGCGCTGGGCGGGGGTGGCCGGTGAACCCGATGGGACTTGTGCGGCGCGTGATGGGCGCGGTGGACCGCTGGCAGCGGCGGACTCCCTGGGCCGCGGCGGCCTACGGGACGGTGAAAAAGTTCGGCGACGACAACGCCAACCTGGTCGTGGTCGCGCTGGCCTGGTACGGGTTCACCGCGATCTTCCCGCTGCTGCTGGTCGTGGTCACGGTGTTCGGCTTCATCGGCGCGCAGTCGATCGGCACGGGCGTCGTGGACACCCTGCACAAGTTCCCCGTGGTGGGGACGAGCTTCAACCCGGCGAGCAGCCATGCGCTGCACGGCAGCACCATCGGCCTGGTCATCGGCCTGATCGGCCTGCTCTACGGCGCGCAGGGCGTGACCCAGACCGCCCAGCAGGCCATGGCCACGGTGTGGAACATCCCGCAGACTCAGCGCACCGGCTTCCTGCCCCGGCTCGGCCGCAGCCTGGCCGGCCTGTTCACCATCGGCATCGCGTTCCTCATCAACGCCTTCGTCACCACCTACGCCACCGGCGGCACGTCGAACTACGCCATCCGGATCCCGGTCCTTCTCGGCCTGCTGATCATCAATTGCGTGCTGTACTTCGCCAGCTTCACCCTGCTGACGGCCAAGGTGGTGGGCCCGCGCGGCCTGTGGCCCGGCGCGATCGTCGGCGCCGTCGGGTTCACCGCGCTGATCACCGTCGGAACCGGGCTGGTGACCCACCAGCTCAAGAACGCCTCGTCGACCTATGGCGCGTTCGGGTCCGTTATCGGCATCGTGGCTTTCCTGCTGCTGCTGGCCAAGCTGACCTTGTACGCGGCCGAGCTGAACCCGGTGCTGGCCCGGCGGCTGTACCCGCGGGCCCTGCCGCTGGGCGGCGACCTGACCGATGCCGACCGGCAGGTGCTGTCCGACATCGTGTACGCCGAGCGGCGCCGCGACGACCAGGCCATCGGCGTGGGCTTCGGCGACCAGGCCGCCGAACAGGCCGCGTCCGACGCCGCCGCGCGGCACGGCGCCGCTGAGGAGGGGGCGACCCCGGATAGGACTGCCGAGAGCCGGGCTGCTGAAAGCAGGGACGCCGGCTAGCTCAGCTGTGTTGGTCTCAGTTGGTTGGTCTCAGTTGGTTGGTCTCAGTTGGTTCGTCTCAGCTGGTTGATGTCAGGGACATGACGACGTGATCCCCTGGAATGTCAGGCTACGGCTGGACTAGGGACTCTCCCCAGGGACGACCGGCGCGACCCGGCCGATAGTGGAGGTATCCCGACCCACAATGAGGAGTAACTCCCATGTTCCCGCCCGCCACCGCCAGTGGATTCCGGTCCCGCCTCCTGGACCAGCCCGGCCTGCTCCTGAAGCGGCTCGTGCTGGCGGGCGCAGGGATGTACCTCGCCTTCGTGGCCGTGACTAACGCCGTCAACTTCATCGCGTCCGTGGGCGGGTTCCACTGGACGTTCCTGAACTCGGGGAACGTGGCCTACATCGCCTCGGTCACCAAGGTCTACTCCTGGCCGTCCTGGGCCAACGACGCCGTCGTCCTGCTGGCGGCGTTCGGCGAGGGTTTCGGGGCATTCCTGTTCGCGCGGGCGCTGCGCAGGTTCCGTGGTGGCGCCGCCGGCGCCCGGCCGGTCTGGCTGGCCCTGAGCTGGAACATTGCGCTGTGGCTCGGCTTCATCGCCGGCACGGAGTTCTTCGTGGCCTACCAGTCGGAAGGCCCGTTCCGCGAGCTGCTGGCCATCGCCCTGCTGATGCCGGTGGTCATCGCCGTCGTGCCGGACCGCCTGCCCGCCACCGAAGCCGCTGCCACCGGCGCCGCCCATGCCGCCCATGGGGAGATTCCGGCGGCGGAGGAACTCAGCACGCCGGCCGCGGACCAGTCCGGGCGTTAGGCACAGGCGAGACACGCGGGTCTGCCCATGGCGTCGTGAACTATGCTACGGTAAATTGGTAATACCAATTGACCAGCAGTCGGAGGCGCGATGACACTGGACCTGTTTCAGCCTGTCGCGCGGGCCCAGACCGCGGGGCAGACGGTGGAGCAGCATCTCAAGGAGCTGATCCGGGCCCGGCGCCTGCTGGCCGGTCACCGGCTGCCGCCGGAAAGGCAATTGGCCGAACGGCTCGGGGTAAGCCGCCCCACCCTCCGGGAAGCCCTGCAGTCGCTGGCCGACCAGGGCGTGGTGACCGGGCGGCAGGGCTCAGGCTGGACCGTCCAGCCGCAGCCCGACGTGGTCGCGGCCAACCTCGCGCTCTACCTCAGCCTGGAAGAGGTCGGCTTCGATGAGCTGTTCGCGGCCCGGCGCGCGGTGGAGCCGCCCATCGCCGCCGGCGCGGCCCGGCACCGCAGCGACGCTCAGGTCATCCTCATGCAGCGGTCGATCGAGGCGATGCGCGCCACCACCGACCCGGCGGCTTATCTCCAGGCCGACTCCGACTTCCACGCCATGCTGGCCTCGGCGTCGCAGAACGCGCTGTTCTCGGTCATGATCGCGCCGACGCTGCACCTGCTGCAGGACGTGCGCGAGCGCCTGTCCGGCCAGGCCCCGGTCATCTCGGCCAGCCACGACGAGCACCAGCGGATCCTGGACGCGGTCCGCCGCCAGGATCCCGGCGCCGCGCACCAGGCGATGGCGGATCACATCGACCGGTTCGTCGCCAGCGGACGGCGGGCCCTGGGCGCCGGCCAGTCCTAGCCGGCGGGAAAGGAGAAGGCACCATGGCGCTGTACGTTCCGGCCGGGCAGGTCCCGGCCACCGTGGTCCCGATGAAGGTCTCCGGCGGCGAGCTGCGGACCCAGCAGGTGTTCGGGCTGCGTTCCTCCATGATGGTGGCCTCCCGCTCCGGCGGGTACCACTCGGTGCCGCACACCCACGACTGCGAGCAACTCAACTACGTCCAGGCCGGGCAGATCTGGGTCTTCGTCGAGGACACCGCGTACCCGCTGCGAGCCGGGGACTTCCTGCGTATCCCGGCCGGGGCGGTGCACTGGGCCTGGAACCGCGACCGGGAAGACTGCGAGCTGATCGAGGTACACAGCCCGGGACTGCTGCTGCCCGGACCGTCCGACGGCGCGCCGCGGCTGCTGGTCGACCCCGAGCGCGACGCCCCCGTGGACGCGGTCTCCACCGAGTGGCCGGACATCGACTGGGCCGGGCGTGAGGCCGCCGCGCTCGCCGCTCATGGGATACGGGCTGCCCACGGGACCGGGGCTGCCGATGGGACCGGGGCAGCCGATGGGACCGGGGCTGCTGATGGGACCGGGGCGTAGGGCCGGATGAGCTACCAGATCAGGCGGCTGAACTTCGGCGCCGTCACGATCGACGCGGCCATGAAGGTGCGCGGCATCCTGCCGGGCACCCGGGTGGACGTGCCGGCTCAGGGCTACCTCATCCTGGGCGACGCCGGCCCCGTCCTGGTCGACGCGGGCTACCGGGACCCGGCGGTGCTGGGTCTGGGCGGCCACGTCGATCCGGGGCAGGACTTCGGTGCGCAGCTGGCCGCGCACGGCGTCCAGGCCGCCGACCTGACCTGCGTGATCATGACCCATCTGCATCGCGACCACGCCGGGCACCTGGACAAGGTCCCGATGAACGTGCCGGTGGTGGTCAACCGAAGCGAGCTGGCCGGTGCGTGCAGTGGTCTCCAGGGCACCGCCTACGCGCGCGACGACCTGCACCACCTGCTCGACCGGCTGTACACGCCCGGGGCGCTGCGCCTGCTGGACCTGGAGTACTCCGGCCCGGTGGAGGTGCTGCCCGGGATCACCTGCCAGCTGACCGGCGGCCACACGCCCGGGTCGATCAGCATCCTGGTGCCGGCCGGCGACGGGGTGGCCTGCCTGTGCGGCGACCTGTTCTATGACCTGGCGAGCGCGCTGGTCACGCCGCCTCGGCAGGGGCCGGTCGCGGGCGTGCAGCCGCACGCCCTGGTGGCGGGCGAGCCGGGACTGACCAATAACTTCACCACCGCGGTCCTGCAGGAGATCGGCGCGGTCAAGCGCGCGCTGCAGTACCGCTACCTGCTGCCCGCCCATGACACCCCGGGGGTGCTGAGCGGCGGGCGGCTCGTCGGCCGGATCACCGGTGACACGATCCCCGGGCCGGTGAGCTCCCTGTGATGCGCGCGCTGGTCATGACCGAACCGTCGCCGGGCCCGGACCGCACCGAGGTCCGGGAGCTCCCTGATCCCCGGCCCGGCGCCGGGCAGGTGTCCATCGACGTGGCCTACGCCGGGGTCAACTTCATCGATGTGATGGCGCGCCGGGGTGACCCCGGCTATGCGTCCTCATGGCCTTACGTGCCGGGTCTGGAGGTGGCGGGAACGATCCGCGAGGCCGGGGACGGGGTCACCGGCCTGCCGCCCGGGCTCCCGGTGGCCGCGTTCACCCGGGGCGGCGGCGGCCTGGCCGGGATCGCCGTGGCCGACGCGGACCTGGTTGCCCCGCTCCCCCGTGAGCTGACGCGGCCTGGCC
>JBAPYC010000336.1:0-4332 GCA_049284535.1 Streptosporangiaceae bacterium | reverse complement strand
CCGATCCCGCCCGCGGCCAGCACCGGCAAGTTCACCCGCCCGAGCACCGAGTCAAGAAGCGGCCGCAGCGCAGTGCGCCCGCGGACATGCCCGCCTGCCTCGGTGCCCTGCACGGCGACGATGTCGCAGCCAGCGTCGGCCGCGGCCTGTGCTTCGCGCAGCGAGCCAACCTGCCAGCAGGCCAGCGCGCCGCCGGCATGCGCCGCCTCGACTAGTGCCGGGTCCGGATCGGCCCAGAAGAAGTCCGCGATCCGTACCTGCGCCGCGGCGGCAGCCACCGCCTCGGGGTCGATCCGCGCGGTCAGGAAGTTGGCGGCCAGTACCCCGGCGGTCCGCGTCGCCAGGCCCGCCAGTACCTTGTCGACCTGCGCGGCCGTCATGCCCAGGACCGTGATGCTGCCGACCGCACCCGCCTCGGCCACCGCGACCGCCAGCGCCGTGGTGGAGACGGAACCCATGGGAGCCTGCTGCAACGGCACCCGGCAGCCGACCAGCTCGGTGAAGCGCGTCGCCAGGGCCATGCTCGCGACGCTAGACCGTGGACCGCCAGCGGTCGGGGAGGCGTCAGCCGGAATCGCGCGGAACTGCACGCCGCAGCAACAAAAGAGGTTCCCGGAAAACACCTCGTGCTTAACGAAGAAGGCGCTCCCCTTGACATACATGTTTCGGCCGGGAGAAAAAGGGCTAAGTTACGCCTGATCACCAGCTGGGGCGTTGGGGATGACTTCGGGGGAGGGCGTCTTATGAATAACCTGCTCGAACGGCTGGGCGGATTTTCGGCCCGGCGGCACTGGATCGTCATTATCGGCTGGGTGATCATTCTGGCCGGGTTGGTCCTGGCTCGGCACTTCTCCGGTGGTGAGTACGTCAACAACTTCACCGTGGACGGCAGCGGCTCGTCCCTCGGCTCGAACCTGCTGAACAAGGACTTTCCGCAGCAGGGCGGGTACGCGGGCACGATCGTCTTCCACGCAACCAAGGGCAAGGTCAGCGACGACCAGTCCCAGGTGAACCAGGCGACCACCAACGTTTCCAAGCTCCCGGACGTGATCAAGGCCGTGAGCCCCTTCGCGTCGTCCTCGTCCGGGGCGGTGTCGAAGGACGGCACGATCGCTTACTCCAGCGTGGGCTGGAGCGTCAACCCGAACTCCCTGGAGACCGACTACCTGGACAAGCTGAACGCCGCGGTCCAGCCGGCCCGGGCCGCCGGCCTGCAGGTCGCCTACGGGGGCGGCGCCGGCCAGATCGGGAAGGTCTCCCATGACCTGAAGTCCGAGGTCATCGGCCTGGTCTGCGCGCTGATCCTGCTGGTGTTCATGTTCGGCTCGGTGATCGCGGCGGCGATCCCGCTGGTGTCCGCGATCTTCAGCGTGGGCGCGGGGCTCTCGCTGCTCGGGCTGCTCGCCTCCGTGATGACGTTCCCGACCACGGCTCCCACCATTGCCACCCTGCTCGGCCTGGGCGTGGCCGTGGACTACGGGCTGTTCCTGGTGGCCCGGCATCGCGAGCAGATGGACACCGGGATGGACGTGGTGGAGTCGGCCGCGCATTCGGAGGGCACCTCGGGCGCGGCCATCGTGGTCGCGGGCGGCACGGTCGTGATCTCGATCCTGGGCCTGTACGTGTCCGGCGTCGCGTTCGTGGGCGCCCTGGGCCTGGCCGCCGCGATCGTCGTCGCCATCACCATGCTGGCCGCGCTGACCCTGGTGCCGGCGTTCATGGGCGTGGCCGGGTCCAACGTGCGGGCACTGTCGGCACGCATCCGCGCCCGCAGGGAGCACATCTCGGCCCAAGAGCAGGCCGCCGAAACCTCCGCGGCTACCGCCGAGCACCACGAGCACAGCGCGTTCGCACGCTGGGGCCGCAAGGTAAGCGAGCGGCCGTGGCCGTGGGCCGTGCTCAGCGTCGCGGTCCTGGTCGTGCTGTCGATCCCGCTGTTCTCCATCACCCTCGGGCAGCCCGACGACGGCACCAACCCCACCTCCGAGACCAGCCGCCAGGCCTACGACCTCATCTCGCAGGGCTTCGGGGTCGGCGTCAACGGGCCGCTGGCCGTCGTGGTCAAACTGCCCAGCCAGTCGTCCTCGGACAACCAGTCGCTGCTGTCCACCATGACCAAGGATGTGGCGGCCACCTCCGGGGTGGCGTCGGTCACGCCGGCCCAGGTGAGCCAGTCCGGCACCACCGCGGTGTTCAGCGTCATCCCGACGACGCGGCCGCAGGCTCCCGCAACCCAGGACCTGGTCAACCGGCTGCGCGACGACGTGCTGCCCAAGGAGCACGTGACCTCCTACGTCACCGGGACGACGGCCGGGACGGTGGACTTCACCGAGCGGATCACCAGCCGGATGCTGTACCTCATCCTGGTCGTGGTGGTGATCGCCTTCGCGCTGCTGACCACGGCGTTCAGGTCGGTGGTGATCGCGACCAAGGCGGCGATCCTGAACCTGCTCTCGATCGGCGCCTCCTACGGCGTGATCGTGGCCATCTTCCAGTGGGGCTGGGGCGCGAGCCTGATCGGGCTGCACACCACGCTGCCCATCCCGGCCTACGTGCCGATGCTGGTCTTCGCCATTGTCTTCGGCCTGTCCATGGACTACGAGGTCTTCCTGCTGTCCCGGGTGCACGAGGCGTGGGTCGAGACCGGGGACGCACACCGCAGCGTGGCGGTCGGGATCGGTGCGACGGCCCGGGTCATCACCACCGCCGCCGCGATCATGGTGACCGTGTTCGCCAGCTTCGTGCTGGACGACGACCCCACCGTCAAGATGCTCGCCATCGGCATGGCTTTCGCCGTGCTGATCGACGCCTCACTGGTCCGGATGATCCTGGTACCGTCGGTCATGGCCCTGCTCGGGCCGAGCGCCTGGTACATACCGCACTGGCTCGACCGGATCCTGCCGCAACTGGAGCTGGAGGGAAGCTCGGCCGCGCCGGCCTCGGCACCCGAGCCAGCCCCCGTCGAAGAGCCAGCTCCCGCGCCCGAGCCGGTGCGCGCAGCGGCCTCGCCCCAGGCTCCCGCGGCCTCGGCCCAGGCTCCTGCAGCGGCGTCCGCTCCCGATGCGGCGCCCGCCTCGGATGGAGTCCCTGTTCCGGACGCGGTGCCCGTCCCGGTTGCGGACCACGTACCTGCGCCGGCCCCGGATCCGGACCGGACAAGCCCGGCCGCCCCATCCGACCGGCCCGGCTCCGGGGACTAGCGGCGCTGGTTACCAGAGGGGTACGGCCACCGGCGCCCGCTCGAGCTCCAGCAGCCACTGCTTGCGCTTCAGGCCGCCGGCGTACCCGGTCAGCTTCCCGTCGCTGCCGACGACCCGGTGGCACGGGATGAGGATGCTCAGCGGGTTGCGGCCGACGGCGGCGCCGACCTCCTGGGCGGTCTGCGGGCCGCCCAGGATGCGGGCCAGCTCGCCGTAGCTGGCCGTCTGGCCATACGGAATCTGCGCGATCAGGTCCCAGACCCGGAGCTGGAACTCGCTTCCCCGCGGGAGCAGCGGCAGGTCAAAGGCGGTCCGGGCCCCGCCCAGATACTCGGCCAGCTGGCTGGTGGCCGCGCCGAACCCCGCACCGGTCCGTGGGCCGAACGTCTCCGGCCCGGGCCGGTACCAGTGATGCGGGAAGTACAGGCCGGTCAGCCGCTCCCCGTCCCGCACGATGGTCAGCTCGCCGAGCTCGGTGGCCAGGATCGTGTGCTGCACAGTCATCATCTCTACTGTCATCGTCTCTCCTCCTCACCGTGAAGACGCCTGGGCCAGGCCGTTCGTGAGATCCGCAGGAAACCTCACGCCAGCCGGGTTCCGGGCGTCTTCGCTGCATGAGTACCGATGACATTTCCCCTGACCTGGCCCGGGCCTTCGCCGCGTACCCGGCGGCGCCCGGCAATCTGAGCCTGCTGCACGAACGGCTGGCCGCGGCGGCCCAGCGCGAGGGCCTGCTGGAGGTGGGCTACCGGGTGGTGGACTCACCCGTGGGGCCGCTGCTGCTGGCCGCGACCGAGCAGGGCCTGGTCCGGGTGGCGTACGCCCGGGAAGACCACGAC
Organism: Streptosporangiaceae bacterium; assembly: GCA_049284535.1. Taxonomy (GTDB): domain Bacteria; phylum Actinomycetota; class Actinomycetes; order Streptosporangiales; family Streptosporangiaceae; genus Palsa-504. Next base: position 293 of record JBAPYC010000336.1, on the reverse strand, counting down.
GCCGTGCTGCAGGCGCTGGCCGACCGGGTCAGCCCGCGCATCCTGAGCGCCCCCGGCCGCCTGGAGAGCGCCGCGCGCGAGCTGGGGGAGTACTTCGGCGGCCGGCGCCGCGCCTTTGACCTGCCCCTGGACTGGCGGCTGGCGGCCGGCTTCCGGGCTACCGTCCTGCGGCAGCTGCCGGATATCGGATACGGCCGAACGGTCAGCTATGCCGCCATCGCGCAACGGGCCGGCAGCCCCCGCGCGGTCCGCGCCGTCGGGACGGCCTGCGCCACCAACCCGCTCCCGGTCGT
>JBAPYC010000335.1:0-1943 GCA_049284535.1 Streptosporangiaceae bacterium | reverse complement strand
CCGTGACCCTGAGCGCGGTCAAGCCGCGGGGCAATCCGCTGGCGGCGGGGCGGCCCCCGGCCCCAATTGCGGCGGATGGCGCCGAGGTCACGGTCCGGCTCCGCGAGACCAGCGGCCGGGCCACGGTGGCGCGGATCCGGCTGGACGGCGTCTTCGCCGCGTGGCTCACCGACCTGCTGGAGGAGTCCGACGGCGCGGCCCTGCCCGTGGCGGACGGCACCGTCACTGTCGACATGTCGCCGTTCAGCACGGTGACCATGGTGCTGCGCACCGCCGCGCCTGCGGGTCCGGACGGCATCGCAGAGCTCGGCACCTCAGAGCTGGGCTCCGAACCGGTCCAGCCGGTGTACGCGCGGTACTGGCTGCACGGCAAGGGCCCGGCCCCGGCCGGGAACCTGCCGGTGGCGGTGCACTTCTCCCCCACCCGGACCGCGCTGCCCGACCTGGGCGACAGCGGGACGCTGACGCTGACCGTGGGCTGCGGGGCCACCTCCGCGGCCGGCGCGGTGGAGCTCGTCACCCCGCCCGAGGTGACCGTGACGCCGGCGCAAGACCTGCGCTACGAGCTCACGCCGGGCGGATATGCCTCCTGGGACCTGACCGTGCGGGTGGCGCCGCAGACCCCGGCCGGGCGGTACTTCGTGGCGGCGCGGATCCGCGACGAGGCTGGCCAGCTGATCGAGGACACCGCCATGGTCGCGGTCGGCGAGGAACGCTGGCCCGACCGTGACCTGCCGCCCGAAGAGTCCCTCGAGCGGATGCAGGCCGACTACACGGCCGGCGCGGCGGAGGTGGACGTGCAGGTGCTGACGCCGGAACTGCGGCTGCCCCCGGGCGGCCGGGGCGAGCTGGCGGTCCGCGTGACCAGCGGCCTGGGCTCCGAGCTGCACGGGGAGGTGCTGCTGGCCTCGCCGTTCGGCAGCTGGGAGATGCTCGGCCCGTGGACCCAGGGCTTCAGCGTCGCGCCGGGCCAGAGCACGGAGCTGCGCTTCGCGGTCAGCGTGCCGCAGACCGCACGTCCGGGGGCTCGCTTGTGGGCCCTGGCCAAGGTCATGTACTACGGCCGGGTCCGGTACAGCGAGGCGATGAGCGTCGCCGTCGAGCCCGCCAGCTGACCGCACGGGGCAGCCGCTTATGACCCGTGAGGTCATGGCCCGGCGTCATGACCCCTGAGTTCGTGGCCTCTGACTTCCTGGGCTGCGGGCGAGCCGATACGGTGAGAGACTCGAGGAAATCCCCTTGACACGAGATCTCCAGAGGGCACATGCAGTCCGCCACTGCGCTGCTGCGCGGGAACCTGCCCGCGGAGCCGAACAGCTTCATCGGCCGTGAGCGTGATCTGGCCGAGCTGGCCCGGCTGCTGAGCGAGGTGCGCGCGCTGACCCTCAGCGGGCCCGGCGGCATCGGCAAGACGCGGCTCGGCGTCCGGCTTGCCCGCGACGTGGTCTCCGGCACCCTGCCGGCCGGACAAGGGGACCTGGACGAGGCCTGGCTGGTCGAGCTGGCCGACTGGCACGGCCCCGTCGCCCAGCAGGTCGCCGCCACGCTGGGGGTTCGCGAGGAGCAGGGCGTCGCGCTGGCCCAGACGCTGGCCGAGGCGCTGCGCTCGCGGCACATGCTCCTTGTCCTGGATACGTGCGAGCATCAGGTCAGTGACTGCGCGACGCTCGTCCAGATGCTGCTGGCCCGGTGCCCGTGGCTGCAGATCATCGCCACCAGCCGGGAGCCGCTGCGGGTGCGGGGTGAGACGGTGTGGCGGGTGCCGCCGCTCGAGCTGCCACCGGACGGCGCCGCCGACGCCGAGCTGGCGGCACACGAGGCGGTGCAGCTGTTCGCGGCCCGGGCCGCGGGCGCCCGGCCCGGGTTCGCCCTCACCGCTGGCAACACGGCCGCGGTGGCCCAGCTATGCCGCACCCTGGATGGCATCCCGCTGGCCATCGAGC
>JBAPYC010000334.1:0-5459 GCA_049284535.1 Streptosporangiaceae bacterium | reverse complement strand
CATCTTCTTCAGCGCGCGCCAGGCCATGATCAGCGTCTGGCTGACCGTATCGATGATGGTGGCGCGCGGGCGGGTGCGGGCCACCGCGCCGGCCGGGTCGATGGTGCGCAGCGGGGCAGTGCCGGCGGACGCCGGGCCCGCGGTCATGGTGCTCACTGGACCTCCAGAACGGTCTCGTGGTCGGCGCCGGCTCCGGCAGTGCCAGTCCCGGCTGGGCCCGGGTCGCCGCCGGTGTCGGCACCGTGGCCGGTTATGGCGAAGAAGACCTCGTCGAGCGTCGGCTTGTCCACGCTCACCGAGGTGATGGCCACTCCCGACTGGCGGAACCCGATCAGCACGTCGGCGGCCCGGTCGGCGGTGTCGAGCGGCACATTCATCCGCCCCGACTCGGGCGTCAGGACGGGCTCGGCGCCCGCGATCTTCCGGACGATCTGCCGGGCCAGCTCCTGATCGGCGCCCTCGGCCAGCTGCACCTGCAACGTCGAGTTGCCGACCGAGGCTTTCAGCTCATCGGGTGTGCCCTCGGCGACCTTGCGGCCCCGGTCGATGACCGCGATCCGCCCGGCGAGCTGATCCGCCTCGTCGAGGTACTGGGTGGTGAGCAGGACCGTGCAGCCCTCGGTGACCAGGGCGCGGATGGTGTCCCACATCTGCCCGCGGGTGCGCGGATCAAGACCCGTCGTCGGCTCGTCCAGGAAGATCAGCGGCGGCCTGGTGATCAGGCTCGCCGCGAGGTCCAGGCGGCGGCGCATCCCGCCGGAGAACTGCGCGATCGGCTTGTCCGCCGCGTCCTCCAGGTCGAACTGCGCCAGCAGCCGCTTAGCGGCGGCCCGCGCGTCGGCCGACCGCAGGCCCAGCAGCCGGCCGAACATCCACAGGTTCTCGGTGGCCGTCAGGTCCTCGTCAACCGATGCGTACTGGCCGGTGATGCCGATCAGCTGGCGGATGCGGTGCGGTTCGCGGGCAACGTCCACGCCGAATATCCGGGCCTGCCCGGCATCGATCGGCAGCAGGGTGGCGAGCATCCGCAGGGCCGTCGTCTTCCCCGCGCCATTGGGGCCGAGGACGCCGAAGATCTCGCCCTGGCGTACATGAAGGTCGATTCCGTCGACCGCTCGGAGCCGGCCGAAGGTCTTGACCAGGCCGGCCGCGTCAACGGCTGCTGTAGCTGTCATGCCAAGAACGCTAAGCGGCCGCGGCTTCACCACGGCTACACGGCGGTATCACCGGCGACTGACCGGGAAGGCGCCTGTTACCCGCGGCGGGTACGGTGACCGCAATCCCGCCAGCGGGGTTCGCATTTTAGGAGGAGTTCCGCGCCATGACTGTCGCCTGGTCCCCGGACGAGCTGGAGCGAATCGGTATAGCCGAAGAGCTGCAGATCGCCACTAAACGCGCCGACGCTACACTGCGCCGCGAGGTGCCGATATGGGTTGTGTGCGCCGGTGGACAGGTCTACGTGCGGACCTGGTACCGACGTGACAACGGCTGGTTCGGTCACGCAGTGGACTCACGGCGAGCGCGCATCCGCGTCCCAGGCCTGGAGGCCGATGTCGCCATCGAGGACGTCGGCGACGACAAGGCGGAGCTGCGCGCGAGCGTCGATGCCGCCTACCGCACCAAGTACGGCCGCTACGGCGAAACCTCTGTTGATCGCATGGTGACAGATGACGCCGCCGCCGCGACCCTGCGGCTTATCCCCGCCCAGAACGCGACGTAGCTCTCCTCGTGGGCGATTCCAAGGGTGAGCAGACGGCCCCGGGCCGGGGTGTCGGGGGCATCGGTTCCAGGCGCAGCACTCAGAACTGGGCCTTGAGCTCGTCCAGCTCGCGTGCCCGCTCGCTGAGCTTGGCGTAAGCGGGCCGCTCGCGGATGCGGGCCAGGACCCAGCGGAGGGCTTCCGCGCGGTTGGCCGCGATGCCCGCGGTGATCAGCGTGTCCAGCGTCCACAGGTCCACGGGTCCGAGCCTGGCCATCACCGGGGTGAGATCACGCTGGCGCTCGGCCAGATCGGCCGCCGAGCCGCCGATTCGCCTCCTGACCGAGCCTTCGAGTTCGGTGTTGTCGTCCACGATGAACTTGAACTCGAGCATCCGGGCGGCGGGAAGCGCCTGCGCGAACTCGCGCTGGAGCTCGTTCAGCATCGCCTGGCGGGCGTCCTGCCAGGCCGTGAGGACAAGCGTGCGCGCTTGCGATCCTTCGCGGTCCGGGGGTACTCCGGCCACCTTGAAGAAGACCTGGACCCACAGGTCGCCCGGCTCGATCTGCGGGTCGTCGCCGTACTGCAGCAGCGCGACCCGTTGCAGGCCGCTGTCGGGGAAGTGCTCTTTGACCTGCTCTTCGAGCTTGCTTTGCAGCCCATCCAGCGCGGCCCGTTCCATGCCTGCCTCCTTTGAGCTGCCGCGGTCAGAACTGCGCCTTGAGCTCATCGAGCCCGCGCACCCACTCGGTGAGCTTCGCGAACGCCGGCCGCTCGCGGATGCGGGCCAGGGCCCAGCGCACGCTTTCCGAACGGTTGGCCGCCACGCCCGCGGTGATCAGCGCGTCGAGCGTTTCCAGCTCCTCGGGTCCGAGCCTGGCCATTACCGCGGTGAGCTCGCCGCCGCCCCCCGGGCGCATCCAGCCTCCGCCGCCCACGTACATCCGGGGCTTGTGGTCGTAGGGGACGTCGGGGTCATCCGGGACGACTTCAAGCTCGCTGACCTCAGGCAGCTTTTCCGCGAGCTCGCGGCGGAACTCCATCATCCTCGTCATGTGCTCGCGGTCCCACCCCTCCCCGTAGTCCTTCGGGATGAGCACCCGGACCCTCACCTCGCCCGGCTCAACCACTGGGTCGTCGCCGTACTGCAGCAGCATGACCTGCCGCACCGCGCCCTCGGGGAAGTGCTCTTTCACTTCGTCATCGATTCTCTGCTGAAGTCGCTCCAGCTCCGCCCGTTCCATGCCGCCTCCTGGAGTTGACATCTCAATCAGAGTAACTCGTATTGACACGATTGCAACACCAGGTCCGCCTTCGCGTCGCAGGTGCAGATGAGCAACCTGGTTAGGTGCCCGCCCTGTCCACCGAGGGCGGCAGACCAGGGCACTGGCCGGGGCGGGCACGGGCGCGACCAGCCACCTGGATAGCGATGCTGGGAGTCAGGACCAATAACCCCCGGGATGGGCAGGGATCGCACATGACCCACAGACAGCACGACCAGCTGGTGAAAACGCGCACTGATCTGATCTTGGGCGATGAACTTACCGCCGAGGTCTACGCGGCCCATTTCGAAACCCAGATGCACAGCGGCAAGGTACGCAAGTGGCTGTACGCCATGTGCATATATTTCGCACGCGGAGGCGCGCTGGTGTCCGGTGCTGACCCGAGAGGTATCTGCTAGTCCTCCGCGCCCTTGTGAGGCCAGGGAAACGGATCACCCGCGGGCAGCGGTCTTGCTAGGCCGGCTGGGCTTGCTGCCCTGGGGCCGTAGAAGAATAAGAGCCGTCAGGATTTACCCCTGACGGCTCTGTCATGAGTCGGCGATCCTTGACAGGAGCGCCGTGGCGCGGGCGATTACCGCGCGGTCTTCGGCACTGAGGGCCTGGAGCCGCTGGTCGAGCCAGGCGTTGCGCTGGGCCCGGGCGGCGCTGGCGAGCTTGTCGCCTTCGGCGGTGGTGCTGAAGAGTACCTTGCGGCGGTCGCCCGGGTCACGGGTGCGGACGGCGTAGCCGGCCGAGGTGAGGCGGTTCACGGTCTGGCTCATGGAGGCGGGGGAGACCCGGTCGTGCTCGCTGAGTTCGGTCAGGGTCTGCGGCCCGTGCTTGTGCAGGCGGGTGAGCACGGCGAGTGCCGCGTCCCCGAGGCTGCCTTCTGGGCGTTCGCTGCGGAAGCGGCGGTAGAGGCGACCCGCCGCGGAGCGTACCTGGGCGCCGAGGTCGGCCACCTCCACCTCGGCCTCCTGCCCTTCGGCGGGCTGCTCTTCAGTTGCGCTCTTCTCCATAGGTCATTAGTATACCTAATAAAGTCTTTCGTATACCTAAACAATGAACGTGGTTCCGCGTTCACTGCGCAGTGCACCGCGCTGCCAGGCCGGAGAAGTGATGAGCAGTCAGCCAAGCAGACCACTGCGGACAGCGAGGCCCCGCTCCTCGGAGGCCGGCCGGTACCGGCGGGTGGCACTGACGAACACGACGATGGCCGTGTTCATGTCGACCCTGGACGGGTCGATCATCCTGATCGCCCTGCCGGCGATCTTCAATGGCATTCACCTGGATCCGCTGGCGCCGGCGAACATCGCCTACCTGCTGTGGATGATCATGGGCTACCGGCTCGTGCAGGCGGTGTTCGTGGTGAACCTCGGCCGGCTGGGAGACATCCTGGGCCGGGTCAGGATCTACAACCTGGGCTTCGTGGTGTTCACGGTCGCCTCGATCCTGCTGTCGCTGGATCCCTTCACCGGTTCGCACGCGGCGTTGTGGCTGATCGGCTGGCGCTTTTTGCAGGCGTTTGGCGGCTCGATGCTCGCGGCGAACTCGGCCGCCATCCTGACCGACGCCTTCCCGCGGGAGCGGCGCGGGTTCGCCCTGGGCGTGAACCAGGTCGCGGGGCTCGCCGGGGCGTTCATCGGGCTGACCGCCGGAGGGCTGCTGGCGGCGTGGGACTGGCGGGCGGTGTTCTGGGTGAACGTGCCGGTAGGCATCGCGGGGACCTTGTGGGCGTACTTCCGGCTGCGGGACAACGGGGCGCGGCATCCGGCACGGATCGACTGGTGGGGCAACGCCACCTTCGCGATCGGCCTGAGCGCGGTCCTCATCGCGGTCACCTACGGGATCCAGTCCTACGACGGCCACACGATGGGCTGGTCAAACCCGGCGGTGATCGCGGGGCTCGCCGGCGGCGTGGCCCTGCTGGCCGTGTTCGCGGCGATCGAGCGGAGAGTCGCGGAACCGCTGTTCCAGCTGCGCCTGTTCAGGATCAGGGCGTTCACCGTCGGCAACCTCACCGGGTTCATTGCCCGGCTCGCGCAGGGCGGCCTGCAGTTTGTGCTGATCATCTGGCTGCAAGGCGTCTGGCTGCCGTTGCACGGTTATGACTACAGCCAGACGCCGTTCTGGGCGGGCATCTTCCTGCTGCCGCTGACGGCCGGGTTCTTCATCGCGGGCCCGCTGTCCGGCACCGCGAGCGACCGGTACGGAGCACGCTGGTTCGCCTCCGGCGGCATGCTCCTGTTCGCCCTGAGCTTCGTCGGCCTCATGCTGCTGCCGGTGAACTTTCCGTACCCGGCGTTTGCCCTGCTGATAGCCCTGAACGGGGTGGGCATCGGGATGTACAGCTCGCCGAACTCCTCCTCGATCATGTCGAGCGTCCCGGCCGAGTACCGCGGCGTCGCCTCCGGGATGCGGGCCACCTTCCAGAACTCCGGCACCTCGCTGTCGATCGGGGTGTTCTTCTCCCTGATGATCGCGGGCCTGGCCAGCGC
>JBAPYC010000333.1:0-2051 GCA_049284535.1 Streptosporangiaceae bacterium | reverse complement strand
AGGCGTCGACCACCCACTGCAGCTGGGTGGTCGTGGCGTGCAGCTGGCGAACCAGGGCGGGCAGCGCCACGTTCACCAGGGTCGTATCCAGGTTGACCAGGAACGCCGCCAGCAGCAGCGCCGTGAGAATCAAGGGCTTGGATCGCATAGTTCCGCCTTCTTCACTGTCATCTCCTCGGTCAGTCGCCGGGTCCGGGACTGGTAACGAGCCCGGCCATCTTCGGGGACTGTTCTGCGAGGAACGCTACGTATTCCCGCATGCGTGAGACGTCACCCGAAGGTGCACACCGAGTGGAATATCGCCGCGCGGCGAGCCCTAACCCGAAGGTGTTACAGCGGGCTGCCTGGGTGCAGTGTCAGGGGATCAGGCCGAGCTGCCGGGCCCGTGCGACAGCCTCGGTGCGGTTGGCAGCACCGAGCTTGCCCAGGACGTGAGTCACGTGCTTCTTGACCGTGTCGAGCGCCACCACCAGTTCGTGGGCGATGCGCTGATTAGACCTGCCCGAGGCGAGCAGCTGCAGCACCTGCAGCTCGCGGTCGGTCAGCGGCTCGGCCATGCCCGGTAGCGCGGCGGCCGCTCGCCTCCATGGTGGCGCGGCGCCGGCCTGGCCGCGGGCGCGCAGGAGGCCAGCCAGGTAATCGGGGTCGATGTCGCGGGCTGGACCTGGCTGGTCCTTCGCGGCGGCCGAGAGCCGGGTCGCCAGCGCGCGCATCGGAGCGCCCTCGTCGGCAAAGACCCGGACGTAGCCCCGCGGTGATGCCAGCGTGACCGTCTGCGCCAGGGCACCGAGCGCGCCTGCGTGATCGCCGCAGGCCGCCAGCGCCAGCGCCAGCAACGCCTGGATCTCGATGACGCTGCCGATGCGGCCCTGGCTCGCCGCGGTGGCCAGCAGCCGCTGCAGCAGCGTGACGGCCGGGCCGGGACGGTCCTGGGCGAGCAGCACGCGCGCCAGCAGGAGATACGCCGGCTCCCGGGGGTAATCCGGCTCGTCGTCTGGGCTGAGGCCAGCCGCCTTCGCCCACTGGGCGGCGGCACTGACATCGCCCTGGGCCAGCAGCAGCCGCGCCCGCTGCGAGGGCACCGGGTTGAGCAGGGCGATCACCTGCGGGCTCAGCTCGACCTGCCCGGCCTCACCCATCGCCTCCAGGGCCGCGGCCGCATCACCCTGTGCTTGCCGGATCCGGGCCAGGATGGCCAGGCCGGCAGCCAGTGGCGGGGTGAAGGCGAGCTGCCGGCATAGCGTGATCCCCCGGGTGGCGTGGTCAAGGGCGGCGGCCATCTCGTCCCGCTGGTACAACACCTCGGCCAGGCCCACGTGCGCCACGCCCAGATGCGGCGGCTGGCTGCCGCCCTCACCGGCCATCTCCAGTGCTTCCCGGTAGGTCGCCAGGGCCGCGTCCAGGCGCCCCTGGGCGCGCTGCACCTGGCCCAGGTCATAGCAGACGCGCATGGCGAGAAAGCCCTCACCGGCTGCCCGCCGTTCCGCGAGCGCTTCCGCCAGGTCGCGTTCGGCCTGCCCGGGCCGGCCGCGCAGCCAGTCCGCCCCCGCCATGTTCCAGCGCACCATTGAGCGCATCAACCAGTCCTGCTCGCTCAATAGCCCCAGGGTCTGCCGGTTGTAGTCGGCCGCGCGGGCTGGATCACCGCGAAGACGTGCGAGCACGGCGTGCAGGAAGGCAATCCCGGCGGGGACATTGGCCAGCACGCTCACCGCCCGGGGGATCGTTGGCTCATACGGTTCATCGCCCCTGACCGCAAAGGCGCGCTCGGCGTCATCCACCAGGCCCTCGATCGCTTCCACCCGGAAGCTGATAGCGGCGCTGGTCGCCTGGGCCAGGCACAGGCGCGGACGGTCGCGTACCGACTCCGCGGGCAGCGCGGAAAGCCACCGATGCAGGGTCGCGCCCTCGCTGCGGCGAAGCAGCGTCTCGACGTGCCGCTCGACCAGCCGCGCCGCCCAGGCGGTGTCCCCGGCCGCCAGCGCGTGCCGCACCGCATCATCGCCCAGATCATGCTCATCGGACCAGGCGGCCGCAGCCCGGTGCAGCTC